>CAMDVY010000143.1 GCA_945878745.1 Klebsiella pneumoniae
CGAGTTTTTTTACGGGTTGATTCTCGACCGAATTCAATACGAATAAGCCAAACGTGACGCAGCGGATTCGCCCATCGACGGATACTTGTACCGCAAACTGATAGCATCACCGCATGACAGCACCTATCCAGACCAGCATCGACATCGCCAAGGACTACCTTCACTTCGGCGCGGCGCACTTCACAATTTTCAGTGCCACCGAAAGGGAAAACCTGCACGGACACAATTTTTTCGTCACCGCGAAGATGGATTGCACCATTGGTGGTGACGGCCTGGCCTTTGACTACAACGTCGTCAAACAGGAACTGAAAAAGTTGTGTGATGGGCTGGATGAAAAAGTGCTGTTGCCGGAGCGTTCACCACATCTCACGTTGGTGCAGGACGACGGTTACGTCGTTGCCCGGTTTAATGGCGAACGTATTCCCTTTCTGCCACGCGATGTCCTCACGTTACCAGTGCGCAACATCACGGTTGAAGAACTCGCTGCTCATTTTCTGGCGACGCTTCTGGCCATGCCGGCCATCGCAGCGTTGCCGCTCCTGTCCATGGAAATCAGGGTTTCATCCGGGCCCGGCCAGTGGGCGGGTGCCAGTTGGAGACACCTATAAGAACACTACTCATTACTGGAGCATCCGCCGGAATCGGCCTGCACACCGCCAGTCTGTTTCTGGATCAGGGTTATATGGTCATCAACCTGTCGCGCAGGCACTGCCCGCTCGACAAGGTGACACACGTTGGCTGCGATCTCGCACAACCGGATTTCCTGGATAGCATAGCGCAGACGCTGAAACCGATGCTCGAACGTTCGACTCAAACCGTACTGATTCACAACGCATCGAAGCTGACGAACGAATCTTCACTGGACACACCCAGTAACCACTTGCGCGCGATCATGGAAATCAACGTGGTCGCACCGAACAGCCTCAACGCTTTTGTCGTTCCATTTTTGCGTCCCGGCTCCAGCATTCTGTTTGTCGCATCGACACTGGCCGAAAAAGCAGTACCCGGCAGTTTTACCTATGTCACGAGCAAACACGCCCAAATCGGGATGATGCGCTCGCTGACTCAGGACCTGGCCGGCCGAGGTATCCATACCGCGGCGATCTGCCCGGGCTTTACGGACACCGAGATGCTGCGGCAACATGTACCAGCAGAGGCTATGGATACCGTTAGACGCATGTCGGCATTCGAACGGTTGATCAGCCCTGACGAAATTGCCAGAACACTGTTGTTCGCTGCAGAGAACCCGGTTCTGAATGGGGCCGTACTGCACGCCAATCTTGGGCAAGTCGAGAGGTGAACCCATGCCACGAGACCGATTGCTGATAGCAACACGCAAAGGGCTATTCATTTTCAACAGCAGTGATCGCCGCGCCCGCTGGTCACTCGATGAACCCCACTTTCTCGGCCACATCATCCACCATGCCGTAGCTGATCCACGTCGCCCCTCCACGATTCTGGCGGCAGCCAAAACCGGTCATCTTGGACCAACGGTGTTCCGCTCGGTCGACGACGGCAAGACCTGGTTGGAAGCAAAGCGACCTCCAGCCTTTGAAAAAGCTGCCAGCGGAAACGAGGGACGAGTTATTGACCACACGTTCTGGCTAACCCCCGGGCACTTGAGCGAACCGGGAGTCTGGTGGGCAGGCAGCTCACCCCAGGCGCTCTGGCGCAGTGAAGACGACGGTAGCACCTGGCACGGTGTGCGGGGCTTCAACGATCATCCGGACTATGCCCTGCGCACCGAAGACCCGCAGGGTGGCACGCCGGATGGCCCTGTGCTGCATTCCATTCTCATCGACCCGCGCAGCGCCGATCACATGTACCTGGGTCTGTCTGGGGGCGGTGTCTGGGAAACTCTGGATCGCGGCGAAAACTGGACACCTTTGAACGAAGGTATGGCGACAGTCTTTGCTGATCCGGATGCACCACCGTCCGCCGAGCAGTCTGTTTCGCTTGCCTGGGAACCCATCGGTTCTTCGCATGACCCTCATTGTGTCCAACTGCATCCGCTGAACCCCGATGTCCTGTACCAGCAGAATCACTGCGGCATCTACCGACTCGAACGGCCTGCCAATCGCTGGAAGCGCATCGGCCGTAACATGCCGACCGACGTTGGAGACATCGGCTTCGTGATCGGATTGCATCCGCGGGATCACCGAACAGCGTGGGTGTTTCCCATGGATGGAACCGATGTCTGGCCACGCACCAGTCCCGATGGCCGACCGGCAATCTATGCGACCCATGATGCAGGTCAGAGCTGGCAACGCTGTGACCAGGGTTTGCCAAAACGCGGCTGGTTCACGGTCAAAAGACAGGGTATGGCAGTTGATCAGCACGATCCGGTTGGCATCTATTTCGGCACGACCAGCGGCGAAGTGTGGGCATCTACCGACACGGGTGAATCCTGGGGTCAGATCGTCGCGCACCTGCCAGAGATCTATTCAGTCGAAGTGGCCTGATGCGCGTGTTGGTACCGACACCTCTGCAGTCGTATACCGGCGGACGCCGGCTGGTGACGGCGCACGGTGACCGACTTGCCGATTTGCTCAACCATCTGGATCAACAGTTCCCTGGCATTCGCTTTCGTATGATCAATGAGCAGAACCAGGTTCGTCCGCACATGACGATCTACGTTCGTGGTGAGCGGACCAGAGCGCTCGATACATCACTGCAAGAGTGTGAAGAAGTCGTCATTCTACAGGCACTCTCTGGCGGATAAGGCGATTCCCCCGACCACGCCTGAAGTGCTGTCGTTTACTATTCTGCGTGAATCAAAGCATCAGAAGACCTCGTCTTTTTCGAGCGCATCGGCAGGGCTTATCGGAGAAACACGGTGTTCAGCTCCAATTGCATAATTCGTTGTGCCCAGGTGACCGGGCATTCCAGGTTCAAACGACCCCGGCTACCATCGTCGTTGAACCGGCAGGGTGCTAGCCCGCATTATTCATGAAGGGTCGTAGCGAGGTCGTCGAGAGTAGTGAAAACACGGGGTGGCGCGGACTGTAGCGCGCACAGGCGTGCTGTACAGCACGTCGAGCACGCGGAGGGAGCACGCCCTGTGGTTTCGCTGCTATCGGCGTCCGCAGTAGACAATTCATGAATAATGCGGGCTAGACCGGCAGAAGCAACCGAGCTGCTTAGACTGTTTATCGACAAGGCTGATACGATGTGGAAGTCGACGCTCAACTGGAACATTTCACAATTGATCGAACACAAAGTGGACTGGTGCCGCGATAGCCACTTCCCGCAATGCTCGGACATGTCGAGCTACACCAGCCAGCAACAGGACCTCCACGGCGCTAATGCAGGCGACACAGACGCACACTGGGTTAACACGTTATGAAATTCATGGCTACGTCGCTCGCCGGCCTATACCAAATCTCATTGGAACCGCGAGAGGACGAACGCGGATTTCTGGCGCGAACATACTGCGAGATCGAATTTGCGGAACACGGGCTCATCAGCCACTGGCCGCAATGCAATCTTTCGCAAACAAAGAACAAGGGCATGCTGCGCGGCATGCACTTTCAGGCTGAGCCTTTTCCTGAGACCAAATTGATTCGGTGTGCTCACGGCGCAGTCTTCGACGTGCTCGTCGACGTGCGACCTGCTTCTCCCACCTTTGGCCATTGGCTGGGATTTGAGCTGACCAGCTCAAATCACACCATGCTGTATGTCCCCGGCGGCTTCGCGCACGGCTACCAGACCTTGGTCGACAACTGTGAAGTGTTCTATCAGATGTCCGAGTTCTACAAACCTGATCTGGCACGAGGCATCCACTACGATGATCCCGATGTGGGTGTCGTCTGGCCGCTGCCAAACCCTGTCCTCTCGAAAAAAGACCTCACGCTTCCACTACTGAAGTCCCTCTTGGTCGGGCCGAGTTAGCGGGATTGCGCCCGCTACCTCTCCCACGTGACCGGACCGGCGGACCTGCATCTGGTGTTTGAATGAATCTCGATCACATCCTGCTGCTGGGAGCCCCACAACAAACGTTCGGCCAAGTCGCCCACTTTGCTTTTTCCGCAGCACGGTTCCCTTCGCGTCCTCCAGCTCACCTCGACCGATTTTTCACATCGTCTGGTGTGTCTGCCGCGCAGGCTCCAAGCTCGAACCATTCAGGCATCTGTCGTCACCGAAGGCGGCAGACTCACGCGCGATTATCAAGTAGTCCCTGCAATCATCGGCTCAAAGCCTCCAAAGCGTCACTCCTTCGGGAACGCAGGAGCGATCAAGTTTACCCTTGACGTCAATGACCGCCCCTCGGCCGCCTTCAAGGCGCGCGTTCACGATGGACCATGTGTCAACGAGATATTCGCGATGAGGTACAGCGAAAATCACCACTCGCGCTGGCACCAACTGTTCCATTGGCAGCAACTCAATGCCGTATTCTTTAAGTGCTTCTGCCGAATCCGCGTGGGGGTCGTGTATCTGCACATTGATATCATAGGTCTTCAATTCATTGATAATGTCGATTACACGGGTGTTACGGAGATCAGGAACGTTTTCTTTGAAGGTGAAACCCAATACCGTAATGACGGCACCTTTGACTATGCCCCCTTGGTCAATCAGTTGGCGGATAGCTTGCTGCGCCACATAAACTCCCATGTCGTCATTGATGCTGCGACCGGCGAGGATTACCTGTGGAATGTAGCCGAGGATCGCAGCTTTGTGCGTCAGGTAGTAGGGATCGACGCCAATGCAGTGGCCACCGACCAGACCGGGGTCGAACTTGAGGAAGTTCCACTTGGTGGCGGCAGCGGCCAACACATCTCGGGTGTCAATACCCATGCGATTGAATATCAATGCGAGTTCGTTCATTAAAGCGATGTTCAGGTCACGTTGGGTGTTTTCAATGACCTTGGCGGCTTCGGCAACTTTGATCGATGGCGCGCGGTAAACACCGGCTGTAACTACACTCTCGTAGACTTGAGCGATGATCTCAAGGACCTCCAGTGTTTGTCCCGAAACTACCTTTGTGATCTTGGAAAAAGTGTGTTCCTTGTCGCCAGGATTGATGCGCTCAGGCGAGTAGCCGACAAAGAAGTCTAGGCCCGCCTTTAGTCCTGACACGCGCTCCAGTACAGGCACGCAGTCTTCTTCGGTGGCGCCGGGATAGACAGTCGACTCGTATACCACGATGTCGCCTTTCTTGATGTGCTTGCCGAGCGTTTCAGAGGCCTTGATCATTGGTGTCAGATCGGGGCGCTTCGCCTCATCGACTGGCGTCGGCACGGCGACGATATGAAAATCGGCGGCGCTCAGATCAGCAGCGTTACTGGTAAATTTGATGTCGCTCGCTTTGAGTTCAGCATCTTCGATCTCCCGTGTGCTGTCGTGGCCAGACTTGAGTTCGGCCACTCGCGCTGCGTTTATGTCGAAGCCGATTGTGGGACTTTTACGCCCGAAGGCCACCGCCACCGGCAAGCCGACGTAACCCAAGCCAACAACAGCGATTTTTCGATTATGCGAACTCATGGGATGTTGTAATACTCTTTGTACCAGGAAACGAAATTCGCAATACCTTGATTGATGGTTGTCGCGGGGCGGTAGCCTATGTCTTCGACAAGCGCGGTCACATCAGCATACGTGTCGGGTACGTCACCGGCTTGTAGCGGGAGCATATTTTTTTTCGCTTCGATACCCAAGCAACGCTCTAACGTGCTGATGAAATCGATGAGCTCCACCGGCGAGTTGTTGCCGATGTTGTAGATGCGATAAGGCGCTTTGGATGAACCCGGATCGGGATGATCGCTATTCCACGTGTTGTTCGGCGTGGCCACTTTGTCGACACAACCCGTTATGCCACAAACAATGTCATCGACGTAGGTGAAATCTCGGCGGTGATTGCCATGGTTGAACACGTCTATCGGCTCACCGTTCAAGATCTTGCGCGTAAACATGAACAAGGACATATCAGGTCTGCCCCAAGGACCATAAACGGTAAAAAAGCGCAGCCCAGTAACCGGCAATCCATAAAGATGGCTATAGGTGTGGGCCATCAGTTCGTTGGCCTTCTTAGTCGCTGCATACAGGGACAGAGGGTGGTCGACATTGTCATGAATTGAGAAAGGCATGCTTGTATTGGCGCCATACACCGAACTTGACGAAGCGTAGACAAGATGCTCGACATGATGGTGCCGACATCCTTCCAGAATGTTGGTTGTACCGACTAAGTTTGCGTCAATATAAGCATGAGGATTTTCGATGGAATAGCGCACACCTGCCTGTGCAGCGAGATGCACCACACGTTGGGGACGCACGGCGGAAAACAGTGCAGGCATTGCCAATCGATCGGCAATATCGAGTTTGTGGAAAGCAAAATTGGCATGTTTGTTAATTCTCTCGAGGCGTGCCAATTTCAACGAAACGTCGTAATAGTCATTGAGATTGTCAACACCAATTACCTCGTCTCCGCGCGCAAGGAGTGCTTCACACAAGCGAGCCCCAATGAACCCTGCAGCGCCCGTTACCAAAATCTTCATAGAGCTTTCTGGGTACCTGTAAAGTCAAATTAGTCTACACCGCGCCGCTACAGATCGTTGTGAATGCCTGCCGACCTAAATCTGTCTTGCATCACAGATCTGTCAGTGCGCAAACAGGAAGAGAGTCTCAGAACAGAACAGCAAACAAGCTAGGTCCGTGGTGCAATAATCCGAAGTAATCGATAGCGGCTGGATTTTGGGACAAAAACGCGGCTGATGCTGCCCCCTTTCACTAGTTGATGACGTAGCAGCGTTTTTTTCACAATTCGTACACCCGGATATCGCAACGTTTGTTCTACAGTTTCTTCGCCACTCTCATTCGGTCCATTCGCCCAAATTTTAGCATTGGCTAACCTGACTCAAACTGACCTCGAAGCCAACTGACTCCTCGACTTTCTCAGGTACCTTACGTGTCGAGATGGTCTGGATTTACATCTCCCCGTGACAACTCCAACACGCGTTCCAAACACGAGCCTCGTTCCAGGCTGCTCGGATATAAGCTGCCCTCCCCGACCGAGGTGACGTACCGTTCGACAGCGTCGCCCCGTTAAGCAAGTTCGGAACGCCTCTGTGAACCCTTCGAATCCGGTATCCATGATCCGTTCCAATGCGGCACGAATCGAGCTACTCCGTTCGTCGCGAATACAGCCTCAGGTCTCAACAAGTCGATGGATCTGATCTGCAGAGGAGATGCTGCACTAGTGTACTGATGCATTCTTGAATATACCTATATGGTGTGATTGTGTAGACTTGTTACCAACCCAGATGTTGGAGCGAACAAGTGCGAGTTGCGTCGAAGGTCGAACTGGATGAAACAGCACGCAAGGAATTGTTGAAGCTGTCGCGCTCGAAGAAAACCAGTGTCAGGCTGGCGCAACGCGCCAGCATTGTGTTGTTGGCAGCGGACGGACTTCAGAATCAGGAGATCGCAAGCCAGCT
>CAMDVY010000144.1 GCA_945878745.1 Klebsiella pneumoniae
AAAACACGCCGGTTGCATACCCGTACAACAGAACCTTGAGCATCATCGCCGGATGAAACGGCTGGTTCCGTGGGCCGTCCTTCGCATAGCGCGCATGGAAAGCAACAAGATCAAGAGCATCCACCGTATCGCTGATGAAGTAGGCTAAATGGCCTTCCGGTAACCACGCAGACAACGTCGGCGGCAGCAACAAGCCTGGCCCGGTGTATACGGCTGGTAGCTCGCAATACTGAAATCCCGCTTCATCCCAACGACTCAGCCATTATCTATTTCAGGAGAACTTTTGGCTTCTGCCGCGCAGACTCCTAGGGTCAATGGTTGATCTCTCGTAGGAACGACCACCCGATCGCGATCTTCCCCGCAATCGTCGCCGCAATCAGGAGATCGCTCCTGCAATGTTCTGACGCCCCAGGTCCTTCACATTCGTTTCACCACAGAACGCCATCGTCAGATCTAATTCGCGCTGGATGATCTGCAGCGCTCGCGTGACACCCGCTTCTCCACCCGCACCCAGGCCATACAGAAACGCGCGACCAATCAGCGTGCCTGTGGCGCCGAGAGCGAGCGCACGTACAACATCCTGACCACTGCGAATTCCGCCATCCATCCAGACTTCCGTTCGCCGCTTGACCGCCTCGACGATGGACGGCAGCACTGAAATGGTCGAAGGTGCACCATCAAGTTGCCGGCCTCCGTGATTGGACACCACCATCGCGTCAGCGCCGATTGAACACGCTAATTCAGCATCCAGCGGGTCCATGATGCCCTTGATGATGAATCGACCAGGCCATTGATCACGCACCCATCGCACATCGTCCCAGTTGAGCGAGGGGTCCAGCTGTTCGTTCGACCAGCTGCTCAGCGTCCGCAGCTTCTCGACACCTGCAACGTGCCCGACGATATTCCCGAACGTGCGATTCCTTGTGAATAACATGGGCAGGGACCAGCCTGGCTTCATCGCCATTTCAGCGATGTTCCGCAGCGTCATGCGCGGCGGTGTCGAGAGGCCATTACGAACGTCCTTGTGGCGTTGTCCCATGATCGACAGATCCAGCGTCAGCATGAGCGCACTGCATCCCGCCGACTTCGCCCGTTGAATGAGCCTGCCGATGTAGTCGCGATCTTTCATCACGTAAAGCTGGAACCAGAACGGTTGGGTGACTGCCGCGGCGACGGCTTCGATCGAGCAGATACTCATGGTAGACAGCGTGAAAGGGACACCAAATTTCTCAGCTGCTCGTGCCGCATGGATTTCGCCGTCGGCGTGCTGCATCCCCGTAAGCCCGGTCGGCGCAAGTGCAACCGGCATGGATACCGCCTGCCCTGCCATGTCGGATGCGAGCTTCCGTTTAGAGATATCCACAGCGACGCGTTGTCGAAACAGCACGCCGCTCAGATCACTTTCGTTCGCACGAAATGTAGATTCGGTCCAGGAGCCTGATTCGACGTAGTCCCAGAACATCCTGGGCACACGCTTTCGATGCAACGTTCGAAGTTCTTCGATACAGGTAACCTGTGACAGGTCACTCACGAAGCGCGCGCCTGCGTTGCCCGAGCTCACGCCACGTGGTGAGTACAATCTTCTCCTTGATGATGGCTTGTTTGATCCTTGGATCAAGCATGGCCAGCATGTCACCTCGTCGGGTAGGGCCGGACTCACTGATGTGCGTAAAATTCTGATCCGCATCCGTGTTGTGCATGATCATCATCGTCACACCTGGCTTCAGATCATGCAGCGCGCTGAGGTATCGGGAAACCTTGAAATCCGCCAGCTGCTGATCGGTCCAACCCGCGTGCTCCGCAGCAGTCCATCCATAGCTGACATTGTGCAGGTCATCGAGCACTGGCAACCCCAGCGACCAGACAGTCTCGGCCATCGCCTGCGCCTTGACGACCCGAACGGCAGCCCGCTCTTCACCAGCTTCGCCACTGAGCTGCGCCTTCAGCGCCGACACATGCCCACCAGGGAACATGACCGGAATACCCTCCTCCGCGCCAACTTTAATGTATCGCTCGAGGAAGTCATCGCGTGCAAACAAGGTACCCATGTGTGAATCAAGATGGGTCGGTTCGATACCAAGACCACGTGATCGCGCGATCTGCGCACGAATCTCCAGCTCGATTTCATCGGCTGTCGCCCGTTTGGCGACCTCTTCCACGGTTGGCCAGAGCGCACCCTCCGAATCAATCAATCCCGGTACCCGGTCACGTGAGGCGAGTGGTCCCCATCGATAACCCGACCACTCCGAGGTCAACGTCAGATGCAGACCGACATCCAGACCCGGGTGTTTCACCAGCATCTGCTTGAGTTCGGGCACCCACGAACAGGGCATCATCACGCTCATGGAGTTCGCAACGCCTTCGGTGACAGATCGCACGGCACCGATGTTGGACTGATGCGACATGCCGGCATCGTCCACATGCAGAATCACGACGCGCGCCCCAGCGGGATAACCCAGCCGTTCGGCAAAGGTCGCTGCAAACGTGCCTTGTGAGGCGACACAAATCAGGAATACCAACAAAGAAAGTCTGGGGTTTGACATGAATAGACTCATTACTTTTTCGGTCGAGGAGCAAGCCCTGCGAGCATGAGACCAACCGGTTCAAGCCCAAGGAGCACACGGCCACCATCGGCAATGTGATGCTGCGCCACCGTCGCATGCTGCCTGACGACACGCACATCCCGCGACGCTCGTTCGAGTGGATTACCAATCTGGTTCGCACTGGTACCTGCTGCTTCAGCAACGATATCAACGGCTTCCACGCAAGCCCGGACAGCATCTGAGCAGACGATCTGTAACACCGCTCGATCGTGAGTGCTGATCTCCTCTCCACGTAGAACGCCATCCCACATCGTTTCAACAACACTGAACAGAGCGGCGCGACTCCGAACGACCCGCACTTCCGCTTCCGCCGCTGCGTTTTGCGCATGCGGACGATCTCGCAGTTTGCCACTGGAAAAACGAGGCAGTTTGCCGCTTGCCAATGCCACAAACTGATCAAGCGCGAATCTGGCGATGCCCAGACTCACCGCAACCTTGTTGTACGCGAGACGCGCGCTGGCGGGAAATCGCAACAGTGGTTCGTCTGACCTTACACCACCAATCGGCGCAACGATTCGCGTACGTGGCACAAAAACATCATTGACCCGAATGTCATGTGAGCCAGAGCCTCGCATGCCACCGACGTGCCAGGTGTCGAGAATTTCGTACTGCCCTTCCGTCAGCACTGCATAACGATTGCCACGACCATCTGGCATCGCCACCGTCGCCGCAAACAGACTCGCATTGTGGCAACCACTGACAAATTGCCAGACCCCACTCACGCGATAACCATCACCCTCTTCTACGGCGCTGCCGACCGCTGCGGTTGATCCGCACAACACAACTTTCGGGTCGGCAATCAGTTCGCTGCAATGGCGAAATCCGGGCGCGATGAGGCCAAATGACTCAATCCCGATCATCAGATTCCAGCCGGCACTGCCATCGGCTTCACTGATCTTCTCGATCGCACAAATCTGGGACATGGGGTCGGCCGCCTCACCGCCGGTATTGGCAGGCATGGCCAACCGGTACAGTCCGGATGCGGCCAGCGCCTGACCGACCTCAGGATGCAGGTGCCGCATCGCTTCGGATGCGTCGGCATGCTTTCGCACCAAAGGCACCAACGCCTGCGCCCGACTCAGGGCAGAGGGAATGTTCAAGACCTTACCTCCCAGGATCAGAATGCGGCGGCGATGGTATGCTCGCGCCATGGAATACGACTTTATCATCGTCGGTGCCGGAACTGCGGGTTGTGTCCTGGCGAATCGGTTATCGGCGAACCCGAATCACCGGGTACTGCTCATCGAAGCGGGTGGCCGCGACAACTACTTCTGGATCGACATCCCCGTCGGATATCTCTACACGATTGGCAATCCGCGTACCGACTGGTGTTTCAACACGGAACCGGACCCGGGGCTTGCCGGCCGTTCCATTGGTTACGCCCGGGGCAAGGTGCTGGGCGGCTGCTCATCGATCAACGCCATGATCTACATGCGAGGGCAGGCCAGTGACTACGACCACTGGGCGTCTCTCGGTAACCGAGGGTGGGGCTGGAACGATGTCCTGCCGGTATTCAAAGCCAGTGAAGACTATCAACATGGCGCCGATGCGTTTCACGGCACCGGGGGAGAACTCCGTGTCGAAGAGCGACGCGTGAACTGGCCGATCCTGGATGCCTGGCGGGACGCCGCCGCTGAATGTGGCATCCCGAAAATCGATGAGTTCAATCGAGGCGACAATTTTGGCAGCGCCTATTTTCAGATGAACCAGCGCCGCGGTGTTCGCTGGAGCGCCACCAAAGCCTATCTGCGCCCGGTCCAGCATCGCTCGAATCTGGATGTGCGCATCAACCCGCCAGTCGAACGTGTTGAGCTGGGGCTTGAATCCGGCAAACCGCGCGCCAGAAGCCTGTGGTTGCATTCCCCCCGGACGGGTCGTCAGTCGGTCAGCGCTCGCAAGGGAATCATACTTGCGGCAGGTGCCATCGGCTCTCCGCACATACTCCAACGATCGGGAATTGGCGAGCCTGGACTGCTGCAGTCATTGGACATATCCGTTCAGCACCCACTCAGAGGCGTTGGCGAAAATCTGCAGGATCACCTGCAGGTGCGAACGATCTACAAGGTACACAATACCCGGACCATGAATTCTCGCGCCGGATCGCTGTTCGGCAAGGCCGCCATGGCGCTGGAATACGCGCTGTTCAAGACCGGCCCGCTGACCATGCCTCCGTCGCAACTGGGCGCCTTTGCCTGCTCATCGCCAGAGCAACGCTCTGCGAACATCGAGTGGCACGTTCAACCGTTGTCGCTGGAACGATTCGGCACTCCGCTGCATCCGTTTGACGCCATCACACCATCCGTCTGTAATCTGCGTCCCGACAGTCGTGGACATGTGCGCACACGCAGTGCAGATCCAGGCGATGCCCCTGCAATCAGTCTCAATTACCTTTCGAACGAGACAGACCAGGCGGTTGCAGTGGCTGGATTGAAATTTACGCGGCTAATCATGGAGAGTAAGGCGATGGCTCCCTTTGCACCTGAAGAATTCAAACCAGGCCCCGCCGCCGTAACCGATGCAGAGCTGTTGCAGGCTGCCCGGGAACTGGGCACCACCATCTTTCATCCGGTTGGTACCTGCAAGATGGGTCGAGATCCGCTCGCTGTGGTTAATGATCGACTGGCCGTGCATGGGGTACAAGGCATGTGGGTGATCGATGCCTCGGTCATGCCGACCATTACGTCGGGAAATACAAACGCGCCCACGGTCATGATCGCTGAGAAGGGAAGTCGATTTGTCCTGGAGGACTCTTGATGAAGGAGATAAAGATGAAGTCGCTGCCGTTGTTACTGCTTTCGTTGGTTGGCTTGTTCAGTTTCAGTACTATTGCGTCGGCAGCAGATGCCACGTTCCGCTATTATTTCGACACCGCGCCAACCACCCTGCAAGAATTCGATACGCTGCTGGATGATCTTTCCAACAACGAGGACCAGACTCCACCAGGCACGCCGCTGATCATCATGTTGCACGGCGACCACGCGGGTGCATTCGTGCGCAACAACTATCCAGTCAACAAGACACGTGTGGATCGGGCTGCCTTGCTGGATGCTTATGGCTTCATCGACGTAAAAATATGTGCGACCTGGATGCGCCTCAACGACATTACCGAAGCCGACATTCCTCCCTTCATTGAAGCTGTGCCCTACGGAGTGGCCGAACTCGAGCGACTACGTAAAGAAGGCTACATGGAATCCACCAGGGTAAAACTATGAACCAGACCACACTGCCATCGCCCCTCGCCGGTTTGAAAGTTCTCGATATGTCGCGTGTTCTGGCCGGTCCGTTCGCCGGTCGCATGCTGTGCGATCTGGGCGCAGACGTCGTGAAGGTGGAACCACCGGAAGGCGACGTCACCCGATTGTGGGGTTCCGTAGTCTGTAACGTCTCCGGTTACTACGCACAGCAGAATTCCGGCAAACGGAACATCAGCATTGACCTGAAGCAGAGTACGGGTGTCAGCTTGTTGAAATCGCTGGCCTCGAAAGCAGACATTCTCATCGAGAATTTTCGGCCTGGTGTGATGGATCGTTTTGGTCTGGACTACACGACGCTGGCTGCACTGAATCCTGGCCTGATCATGTTGTCGATTTCCGGTTTTGGACAGACAGGACCGGAACGGGAGCGTGCGGCATACGCACCTGTCGTTCACGCTGAAATCGGTTTCCTGCAACGCCAGGCGGACATTGCGCACTCATACCCGGTTGATCTCACCATCTCTGTGGCTGATACCAACGCTTCGCTGCATGGCCTGGTCGGCATCCTGGCGGCGCTGCACCTGCGACATTCGACGCACACGGGCCAACACATCGACATCGCCATGGTCGATGCGAGCATCGTCACTGACGACCGACTTCATTATCAGATCGAACCGGGTGTGGGGAGCCAGCCACAACCCAACGAGGTTTGGCAGACTGCCGCGGGCCCGCTGATGCTGGCAGGCGATTTCCGCTACCTGTGGCGTCTCGTGGAAAAATACTACGGAGCAACCGGCGCAAACCCTGATGCCGATCTGGACACTCGCATTGCCGGCCGCCGAAGCTGGCTGACGCGCTTTCTCAATGAAACCTGCACCACCAGAGAGCAGGTTCTTCAGGCACTGGATCGCATGAACATCGCCTGGGGAGATGTAAGGAAAGGCCCTGATGTCGTCAACCAGCCAACTGTGCAACATCGTGGAACGCTCACCGAAGTGACATACCCGGATGGTTCCGTGCGTCGTATTCCGCAGTCTCCATATCGTTTTTCCGCGGCCAGCTCGATGGTCCGCGGGCCTGCTCCCGGATTGGGACAGCACAACGCCAGCGTTTTGAAGGATTGGCTCGACATGGAGGACAAAACCATCGCCAGTTTTGCCTCGGTACTGGTCACCGAGGCTTGATATCTGGCACGTGTTCCGACTTTTACAAGTCGCCGGGGAGACTTGTAAGAGTGGACCCTAGTGTAGTGCTGCATTCTGTTTAGAGCTTAACTTCGAATTCGCACGAATAACCTTTTGCAGGATGTCCTGGGCGCTCTTGATCCATATGAACGGTTTGGGTTGAGTGTTGTGTTTCGCGATGTATTCCTCGATTGCCCGGGTCAACTCACCGACATTGGTAAACACCCCGCGACGCAGTCGATTTTCGGTAATGTCCCGGAAGAACCGTTCGACCATGTTCATCCAGGAC
>CAMDVY010000145.1 GCA_945878745.1 Klebsiella pneumoniae
CCGGTCAAGACCCTCGTCACCAACGATCCACCGGCACATACCCGCATCAGGAAAATGGTGGACGAGCCGTTCCGTCCGCGGAGTATCGATGCCCTGCGCCAGCAGATCGAAGACATCGTCAACGAGTGCATCGATGGGTTCATCGGCAACGGACGCTGCGAAGTCGTCAAGGACTTCGCCATCCCGATTCCCATTCTGGTCATCGCCGACATGCTTGGCCTGGATCGTGCCCTGGCACCCAAAATCAAGGAGTGGTCGGATGCCTCGGTCGAGCCATTGGGCATGATGGTGAGTGATGAGCGCCTGATCATCTGCGCGCGAACCATCAAGGAATTCCAGGACCATCTCATCGCCGAACTCGAGGCCAGACAGCGCAGCCCACGGGATGATCTGCTCACCCATCTCGTTAACGCACGGGACGATACCGGCCAGGGCTTTTCCATGGCGGAGATGATTTCGCTGACACAACAGTTTCTGGTGGCTGGCAACGAGACCACGACCAATGGCATTGCGGCCGGCATCGCACTCCTCATCGACAACCCGTCGCAACAGGCCCTCCTGCGCGAAGATCCGGCGCGATGCATGGTGTTCGCTAATGAAGTCCTGCGGCTTGAATCACCGGTGCAGGGGCTGTTTCGCGTGGTCAAGACCGATACCAAGATCGGTGGCGTGAAGATGCCAAAGGGGTCTCGCGTGATGATGCGATTCGCAGCGGCCAACCGTGACCCCGCCAAGTACGACAACGCAGATCACCTCGATGTCACGCGCCACAACGCCGGCACCCATGTGGGCTTCGGCGCAGGCATTCACCATTGCATCGGCGCCAACCTGGCTCGCGAAGAAATGACCCAGGCTTTCCGCTTGCTGCTGGCACGGTGTCAGGATCTCGCTTACGTCGCCGGTGCCAATGACTTCACTCATCATCCGTCGATGATCCTGCGGGGTTTGCGCAAGCTGCATGTGTCGTTTGTGGAGACTCGTTAGCAGCAATCCGGCGGAGACAACAAGGAGAAATAGTGAAACCTGTATGTCTGGTCATCGGTGCCGGGGCGGGAATCGGCGGTAACGTCGCAGCCCGCTTCGCACGTGAGGGATACCACGCGGTGTTGTGTCGGCGCAGCGATGCACAGGGTCTCGAACGTCTGGTGGGCCAGATTATCGATCAGGGAGGCACAGCGTCTGGCCACCTGTTGAACGCGATCGAAGAGAACAGCATTGAAGAACGTGTCGCGGCGGTCGAAGCAGAAGTCGGACCCATCGAAGTTGCCGTTTATAACCTGGGTGCCCAGATTGGCAACCGCAAGCTCGCCGACACCAGTTATCGTGCGTTTGAAATGGGCTGGCGACTCGGCAACTTCGGATTGTTTCGATTAGCCTCGGTACTTTTCCCGTATATGGAAGCACGAGGTCGCGGCACACTTCTCATTACCTCGGCCACTGCATCAGTGCGAGGCAATGCCGGTCAGCATTCCCACGCCGCAGCCATGGGTGGGCGCCGAATGCTGGCGCAGACACTCAACGCAGAATTTGCGCCAAAGGGAATTCACGTCGCCCACATTCTGATCGATGGCGCGGTCGATGCACCCGATACCCTCGGCAAGATGCTGGGACCCGATCAATTTCAGAGGCTTCGCGAATCCAGGGGTGGCGAGCACGATGGATTGATGCTGCCGGAGCGAATTGCCGAGAGCTATCTGCATGTGGCCCAACAACATCGATCTGTCTGGACCCACGAGATGGACCTGCGCTCATTCTCGGATCGCGCGTGGTGGAATTCGTAGGAGCGATCTCCTGATCGCGATTTTCGATGATCCCAACCATCGCGTGTAGGAGCGATCTCCCGATCGCGATTTTCGTTTATCCAAACCATCGCGGTCGGGAGACTGCTCCCACCAGACATGGGGTCAGGGCTTTGCCGGAACCGGCCTCTGCCTGAAGATGCCGACCAGCTTGCGCTCAGCGATCTTGCAGCCATCAGCAGAGATCGAAAAGGTGTCGTGGTACTCACCCATGGACTGGAATCCATCAACCTCAACCGGTCCGTTCATGTCCTTCGGACGGGGCACCATAAACAGCAGGAGATACGAGACCCCCTTGGCTGTTTTTTCGTCCACCACATCGATGCTCACGTTGGTCATCAAATGCCGGAACATCAATGTTTCATTCGGCGCTTTTGGCAACGCTGCAATGGCTTGGCGGCCCACCACCGGACCTCGACCAAGATCGAGCGTTCCACTCTCTGTGAACAAGGCACCAAACGCGGGGCCATCAGCCAGGTCCCACGCACGGGCGTAGTCGTACACCGTACGGGTGCAGGCGGCCTGCACATCACCGGCAACGGCGAAACCCGCCCCACCACAGAGCGAGACTGTCAGCAGCAGCGATACCAACAACTTCGACATGTGCGATTTCCTTGGCGAATATAAGAGGCGAATACAAAATCATGAAGCCCAGTCAGCGTTCGCTCCTGTTAGTCCTTGTGGCCTTCCCAGAACGGCGCGCGCAATTTTCGCTTGTTGATCTTGCCCATCGTGTTGCGACCAAGATCACTCACCCAATCCAGCGTTTTCGGGCATTTGTAGTGGGACAACCTGGCTCGGCACCAGGCAATGACTTCTTCGGCGCTTGGCGTATTGGCCGGATCCCGTGGTATGGCCATGGCCTTCAGCTCTTCGCCCATTTCCGGATGGGGAATACCGATGCATGCCACATCAAGAATGGCCGGGTGCTCGATGAGGACCTGCTCGGCTTCAGCGGGATAGATATTGGCGCCACCAGACACCACCATGTCACTGAATCGATCGGTGATGTACACATAGCCTTCTTCATCCATGAAGGCGATCTCACCGAGTGTGAACACGCCGGGTGAAATATGCGCCGCCGCGGATTTTGCCGCATCGTTGTGATACACGACGCCGCGGCCTGTGGCGTCCTTGAAGTACAGCCTGCCCTCGGTTCTCGGCGGCACCGGATTGCCATCATCATCGAGAATGATCGCTTCGAATGGCGGCACCGACCGCCCCACCGACCCCTGATGGTTCATCCACTCTTCGGAGGTGATCATGCAGGTGGTGCCCACTTCGCTGGCGCCGTAGGCATCAATGAAGACCGGACCCCACCATTCAATCATTGCGCGCTTCACCTCAACCGGACACTTGGCGCCGGTATGACTGATGCGCTGCAGGGATTTGGTGCTGTATTTCGCCTTCACGTCAGCGGGCAGTGCCAGCATGCGCACAAAGTGCGTCGGGACCATGACGCTGTTGCCAATCTGGTACTCATCGATGGCCTTGAGTGTCTTTTCCGCATCGAAGCGGCTGAGGATCACACTCGACACACCTGCTGCCAGCAGCCGCGCACCGGAGAGCGGACCCGTGTGATACATCGGACCGACCACCAGATGACGACCCAACTGACCCATCGGGCTCTTTCCCAGGTTATCGAGGTGTTCGGCAATGGTGGCCCCACCCGCAAACATGGTCGGCGGCAGTTCGGTGCCCTTCGGGCGACCGGTGGTGCCGGAGGT
The DNA here is from genome assembly GCA_945878745.1 of Klebsiella pneumoniae. Lineage (GTDB taxonomy): Bacteria > Pseudomonadota > Gammaproteobacteria > Pseudomonadales > Azotimanducaceae > SYFY01. The sequence continues at coordinate 3,527 of CAMDVY010000145.1, forward strand.
ATACAGCAGATTAGGCCGCGGTGGCACCTCAAGCGGTGGTGTGGTGGATTTCTGCTCACCCAGCCAGCCCCGGAACGACTTCACGCCGGCGGGCTGATCACCCCAACCGATGACCGTCGGCACCTGACTCTGTGAGGCAGCCTGGACGCCGCGTTCGGCGGTGCGGTTGTCGACAAACAACACCTTGGCACCCGAGTCACTGAGGATGTAAGCCACTTCGTCCGCATTGAGGTGGAAATTCACCGGCACCACGGAGCAGCCACCAATCAGTCCGCCCAGGTTGGCAAACGCCGTTTCACACGAGTTTTCCGAAAACACGGCAATGCGGCGATTCGGCCCGAGATCCAGGGCATGCAGGCCATTGGCTACCCGATTCAGGACATCCTCGATGTCTTTCCAGCGGTAACTCTGGTTCTCGTCGCGGAGCGCAATCTCGTCCGGTCGCTCAACGGCCAGACGGGCAGCAAAGGTGGTCATGATCAGTCCTGTTGGTAGAAATACTTTTCTCAGTTATAAAGGACGGCTACTTATCTGCCAAGAACTAACGATCCACCCAACCACTGATATAGCCAAAGGGAGGCAACGTGGCGGTAAAACTTACCGATAACATCCTGAAAGACATGCATCGCCGAATGGTCCGCATCCGCCGGTTTGAAGAAACTGCCGGCAAGATGATGGAAAACGGCAAGATTCCAGGCGCACTGCACCTGTACGTTGGAGAAGAAGCCGTCGCTTCCGGGGTCATGGTGCACCTCTCCGACCAGGACCAGATCACCAGCACCCACCGCGGCCACGGCCACCTGATCGCCAAGGGCGGCGCGTTCGATCGGATGTTCGCCGAGCTGTACGGCAAGTCCACCGGCTATTGCAAGGGCAAAGGTGGTTCGATGCACATCTCCAACATGGAAATCGGCATGCTCGGTGCCAATGGCATCGTCGGTGGTGGTCCACCAATCGCCATGGGCGCCGCGTTTTCCAACAAGTTCCGCAAAACCAAGAATGTGGTTTGCTGCTTTTTTGGTGACGGTGCCAGCAACGAAGGCTCCTTTCACGAAGCGGCGAACATGGCAGGTCTCTACAAACTGCCAGTTGTGTTTGTTTGCGAAAACAACGGTTACGGTGAATACACGCCCCAACGGAATCACCAGGCCATTGTCGATGTGGCGGATCGTGCCGCGGGTTACGGCATGCCTGGCGTCGTGGTTGACGGCATGGACGTCGCAGCGGTTTATGAAGCGGCCGGCGAGTGCATTGCGCGCGCGCGCGCAGGCGAAGGCCCATCGCTCCTTGAGTGCAAGACCTACCGTTACTACGACCATGTCGGCGTGCGGGGCATGGGACTGGTCTATCGCACCGACGATGAAGTGATCGAGTGGAAAAAGCGCGATCCAATCGACCTGTTCGAGTCCAGGCTTACTGAGCAGGGCATTTTGTCAGCCGATCAGATCAAGGCCGTACACGACGAAGTGCTGGCCGAGATTGGCAAGGCCATCGAGTTTGCCGAATCAAGCCCCTTCCCGGATCCATCATCCATACTCGAAGACGTTTACGCCTGAACCGGAGCAGACAAACATGGCAGAAGCAGTTGCAACCAAAGCCCGCACGCTAACTTACGTCGCGGCAATCAACGAAGCGGTCCGGCAGGTCCTGCTGGATCAACCCAACGCATTTGTCGCCGGCGAAGACGTTGGGGTCGCTGGCGGTGTGTACGGTTATTACCACGGCCTGCAGAAGGAATTTGGCGCTGATCGCGTATTCGACACGCCGATTTCCGAAAAAGGCATCATTGGTCTGGGTGTTGGTGCCGGCTCGACGGGTTGCCGGCCCGTGATCGACCTGATGTTCATGGACTTCATGGGTGAGTGCATGGACGAAATCGCCAATCAGCTGGCGAAGATGCGCTACATGTTTGGTGGCCGTGCCACTTTGCCGGTGACCATCCTGACCATGGCGGGCGCCGGCGCGAGCCTGGCGGCACAGCACAGCCAGAGCCTCGAGGCCTGGATCTGTCACCTGCCTGGCGTCAAGGTCTGCGTGGCCTGCGATCCCTACGACGCAAAAGGATTGATCCTGGCAGCTGCACAGGACGACAACCCGGTATTCGTGGTGCTGAACAAGATGTCACTGGCGATGAAAGGTGAAGTGCCTGAGGGGCCGTACACGGTTCCACTCGGCAAAGCCAAGATCGTGCGGCCTGGCACCAACTACACCATCGTGACCTGGGGTCGCATGGTGCATGAGGCCAAGGCTGCTGCAGAAAAGCTGAAGGCTTTTGGTATCGACGCAGAAGTGATCGATCCACGCACACTGCAGCCGTTTGACTTCCAGACGGTCATGCAGTCCGTGAAAAAAACACATCGTGTCATGATCGTTCACGAAGCCGTCAGGTTCGGTGGCTTCGGCGGCGAGATCGCCTCGCAGATCCAGGAGCTGGCATTCGACTACCTCGATGCACCAGTCGCCCGGATCGGCGCACCGTTCTCACCCGTGCCTTTCAGCCCTGCGCTTGAAAAACACTACGTGCCAAACGCTGACAGCATCGTTGCAGGAGTAAAGGCACAACTCGGTCTGTAGCGGCCTGTGGGTGCGCATGCCAACACATGCACACCTGCCGGTTGATCATCGACGTGTTCATGCCGGACGAGGGTGAATCAACCCTCGTCGCGGGCTGAATCGTCGGGCTACGGATCCTGCGAGCCAGCAATCATGGGAATTCTCGGAATAGTCGCCAACCCTGCGTCCGGCAAGGACGTGCGACGCCTTGTTGCACGGGCATCGGTCTTCGACAATCAGGAAAAGCAGGCCATCGTCCGGCGGTTGCTGGTTGGTGCCACCCAGTTTGGTGAGATTCGAATCCTCTATGCGGATGATGTTCATGGCATCGTCCGTGGTGCCATCGATGCCCAGCATCTGACCAATGCGGAGGGAATTCCCTCGCCGGATACCAATTCGGCCTTCGACACCATTTCAGCCGCTCGTGCGTTGAAAGAAGCAGCCTGCGATATCGTGATCACCCTCGGTGGTGACGGCACCAATCGTGCGTTTGCACTGGGCTGGAAAGATCCGTTTCTCATCCCGATTTCAACGGGCACCAACAACGTCTTTCCAATACTCTCTGAAGCCACCGTCGCAGGTGCTGCAGCGGGATTGATTGCAGCGGGAAAAATCGATCCGCTGACGGTTTCCAGCCAGCAAAAAACCGTCCAGGTGAAAATCGAAGGCGAGCGCGATGACCTTGCTCTGATCGACGTGGTGCTGTGTCAGGAACGATTTGTCGGCGCGCGTGCGATGCTCGATCCAGACATTCTTTCAATGGCGCTGCTGACGAGAGCAGACCCTGCAGCAGTGGGCATGACGACGTTGGGTGGTTTGTTGAGGCCACTGTCGAATCGTGAGGACTTCGCCATGTTGATGAAGCTCGATCCGAATGCCTCGACGCGCCTCAACGCCCCCATCGCACCAGGGTACTACCGCGAAGTTGGCATCCAGTCGCATCGCCTGATCAACTTTGCCGAGGAAGTGGTGGTGGAAGGTCCGGGTGTGCTGGCCTTCGATGGCGAGCGCGAGCGCCGTCTGTTGCCAGGACAGAAAGCCTGGCTGACTGTGAACAGAGCCGGACCTAGAGTGATCGACGTACCCCTGACGTTGCGGCGCGCCGCTGAAATGGGGCTCTTTACCAGGAATCAATGACCTTGCCTTCGTTCGGGGTGTCCAGTCAGGACA
>CAMDVY010000146.1 GCA_945878745.1 Klebsiella pneumoniae
GCTCTCACACCCATGTTCGACTGGTGGACCCAGTATCAGGCGCAGCCCGATCTGCGCCTGGATCTCATTGCCGCTCTGCCGCGCGAACGAAAACCAGCGAGCGGGCGCCGGCGGAGACGCTCGCGCAAAGGGGCTGGAACCAGTGTGACGACCTTAGTGCCATGAAGAATCTTGTTGAGCCCCCCATTGTCCGGGGAAGGCGGAACAACGCGCGCCACAACTTCGGCTACATTGCCATCGAAGGTCCGATAGGTGTTGGTAAGACCACCCTTGCCAATATGATCGCAGAAGAGCTTGGCTATTCCACGTTGTTCGAGCCCGCCGCGGAAAATCCGTTCCTTGATGCTTTTTACCGCGACAGTCGAAGATACGCGCTGCCAACGCAATTGTTCTTCCTGCTGAACCGAGCCCGACAAATGGGTGGGATTGCACAAGATGACCTGCTAGCTCCAAAAATCGTCACAGACTTTCTGATGGAAAAGGACGAACTGTTTGCACGGCTCACCCTTTCTGCGGACGAGTTTGATCTCTATCAACAAATCAGCAAGAAGCTGGATCTCCATGTTCGAACGCCTGATCTGGTCATTTATCTGCAGGCGAATGTGGACGTTCTACTCACTCGAATTCGGCACCGTGGCGTCAAGAGCGAACAACGCATGGAAACCGAATACCTGGCGTCGCTTGTTGACGCGTACACAGAGTTTTTCCACTTTTATGATCGCAGCCCGCTGCTGGTGGTGAACGCAAATCAGATCGACTTCATCAACAGCAAAGAACATTTCAGGGCTTTGCTTACCCGCATCGCTGAAATGACGGGCGTCCGTCAATACTTCAATCCAAATCCGGAGTTCTTGTGAGCCTGCCTTTTACGTCCCCCACCGAACTAACTTCGTGGCAAGCGCTGGCACTGGCCGCACGAGACATCAAACCCACAAGCGAACTGCTTGCCGATGATGTGAGAAATCGCGCACTGCGCATCACCACGTGCGGAATCACGGCTGACTTCAGCAAACAGAGAATCAATCAAAAAGTACTGAAGGAGCTAATCACTCTAGCCGATCAGGCAAGGCTGTCGGACCATAGATCGGCGCTGTTGTCCGGAGAGATCGTCAACCAATCGGAGCGCAGGCCAGCTCTTCACACAGCATTGCGTGCTCCAAGCGGATTGGGGCTGCCAGGAATCGATCAACTCGTTCAAGACACTCTCAACCGAGTCAGATCCTTCGTCGATCGCATTCGACATGGCCAACATACCGGCATCACCGGCAAGAGTATTCGTCACATCATCTTCATCGGAATTGGCGGATCACATCTTGGTCCTGAACTGGCTGTGCGCGCCGTTGGTGGTGACGATGTGCTGGATATCAGATTCGTCAGCAACATCGACGGGCACGCGCTCACGTCCGCTTTGAAAGGGTGTGACCCCGAACGGACTTTCTTCATAACCGCGTCCAAGTCTTTCTTGACCTTGGAAACCCTGGAAAATTCGCGATCCGCTCGTACCTGGTTCCTCGAACGCACTAATCAGCTTTCGGGAATCCCGAAGCACTTTGCCGCGATTTCTGCCAACGTCAAAGCGGCAAACGAATTTGGCATCTCCTCGGACAACATATTCCCCATGTGGGATTGGGTTGGCGGGCGTTATTCGCTATGGAGCGCTGTCGGCATGCCCATCGCACTTGCCGCCGGCACTCGCACATTTGACGCGCTCCTATCAGGCGCTCGTGCAATGGATGAACATTTCGCTTCAGCACCGCATGCGGCCAATTTGCCAGTGTTGTCTGCTCTTGCCGGCATCTGGAATACCAACTTCCTAGGTGCAAACAATCACGCGGTATTGGTCTACGACGAGCGACTTGCCCTTTTGCCGATGTACCTGCAACAACTGGAAATGGAGAGCAACGGCAAGCGCGTGCATCAGGACGGCACTCCGGTAAGCACGCATACGATGCCTATTCTCTGGGGTGGCGTCGGCACATCTGGTCAACATGCCTATCACCAATTGCTACATCAGGGAACTCGCGCATACAGCGCGGATTTCATCTTTAGTGCAGCTGCTGGATCGGATCTGACCGAGCACCATCGTTGGTTGGAAGCCAATGCGCTGGCACAGAGTCAAGCGATGATGCTCGGCGAAAGCGGAGTGTCCAGTGAACGGCAAGTGCCCGGCGAACACCCAACGACGACTCTGATACTTGATCGCCTGGATGCCTTCCATCTGGGTGCATTACTCGCTATGCACGAACACAAAGTGTTCTGCCAGGGTGTCATCTGGGGTATCAACTCATTCGATCAGTGGGGCGTTGAAATTGGCAAACGATTGGCCAACCCCATTTACAAACAGCTGGTTGACGAGGACGCGAGCGGCCAGGATCCATCAACGCGATTCTTGATAAAACACTTGCGTGAAAGTTCCACACAAGAAGTCAAAGGGGAGACAAAGTGAGCACGGTTTACGCAGTACCTGAGTCAGTACGCCTGCGCAGTCACATCGACGCTGAGACTTATACTGCGATGTACGCGCAGTCCATAGCGAGTCCCAGCGATTTCTGGGATGAGCAAGCAAGGAAATTTCTCACTTGGGACAAGCCATGGCACACAACTCAAACTGCCGACATGCGCAGTGGCAACTTCCGTTGGTTTGATGGTGGTCAGCTCAATGTGAGCTTCAATTGCATCGACAGGCATCTCCCCGCTCGTTCAAACCAAACCGCAATCATTTGGGAAGGTGATGATCCGTCCGAGTCTCGCGCGATTACCTACGGACAGCTTGCAATAGCTGTAAACAAGTTGGCCAATGGGCTCAAGGCAAGAGGCGTGAAAAAGGGAGATCGCGTCTGCATCTACATGCCGATGATTCCCGAAGCCGCTTACGCGATGCTGGCGTGCGCACGAATCGGTGCCATCCATTCGGTGGTGTTTGGCGGCTTCTCCCCCCAGTCTCTTCGTGATCGGATATTGGACTCAGACTGTCAGACCCTGATCACAGCTGATGAAGGTTTAAGGGGCGGAAAGTCTGTACCCCTCAAGAAAAACGCCGAAGAAGCGCTGGCAGCTTGCCCCAATGTTCACACCGTAGTCGTCGTGCGTCGAACCGGTAACACTGTTCCATGGCAAAGCCCTCGCGACGTCTGGTATCACGAGTTGACTGCGAATCGTTCTGATATCTGTCCTGCGGAGCCAATGGACTCCGAACACCCCCTGTTCATCCTCTACACCTCGGGATCGACTGGCAAACCAAAGGGCGTACAACATTCCTCGGCTGGTTATCTGTTGATGGCGTCGATTACCCATCGATACGTATTCGACTACCACGATGGGGACATCTACTGGTGTACCGCAGATGTCGGCTGGATCACGGGTCACTCCTACATCGTCTACGGACCGCTAACAAACGGTGCGACTACGCTGATGTTCGAAGGAATTCCCACCTGGCCGGACGCCTCTCGCTGCTGGCATGTCATCGACAAGCATGGCGTGAACATTTTTTACACGGCGCCTACGGCGCTGCGCCAACTCATGTCACAGGGTGATGCGTACGTTACCCAAACAAGCCGCTCAACACTTCGCTTGTTGGGGTCGGTCGGCGAGCCAATAAACCCGGAAGCATGGGAGTGGTATCACCGAGTCGTGGGCGAGCGCAGATGTCCAATAGTGGATACCTGGTGGCAGACCGAAACAGGCGGCATCATGATTACTCCCCTGCCCGGCGCCACGGCACTCAAACCAGGTTCGGCGACCAGGCCCTTCTTCGGTGTCGTGCCCGCACTGGTAGATGCCAATGGCGCGATCATTTCTACGCCAGAAGCCTCGGGCAATCTGGTTATCACGTCGTCCTGGCCCGGCCAGATAAGAACGGTCTACGGCGACCATCAGCGTGTCGTCGACACCTATTACAAAGCTTACCCGGGCTACTACTTCACGGGCGACGGTGCGCGTCGAGATGAAGACGGCTATTACTGGATCACCGGACGTGTTGATGATGTCATCAATGTTTCGGGTCACCGTATCGGCACCGCAGAGGTTGAGAGTGCGCTGGTGTTGCACGAAGCCGTAGCTGAAGCTGCCGTTGTTGGATGCCCGCATCACATCAAAGGCGAGGGAATCTACGCATACGTGACCTTGATGGCGGGAACAAATGTCGATCCAGCACGCCTTGAAAGCGAGCTGGTCGACCTGGTTCGACGAGAGATTGGCCCCTTTGCTAAACCAGACGTCATTCAGTGGGCTCCGGGGCTACCGAAGACGCGGTCGGGCAAAATCATGCGTCGGATCTTGCGAAAAATCGCCGCCAACGAGCTGGAGAACATGGGCGACATCAGCACTCTTGCTGATCCGACCGTCGTTGAGGATCTGGTTCGTAATCGCAAGATCGGATCATGAAAAGCCTGGTCGGTCAGGTTGCTGTTGTGACGGGCGGCAGCCGTGGTATCGGTAAAGGCATCGCCGAGGGATTAGGTGAGGCAGGCGCAACGGTTTACATCACCGGTCGAAGCAGCACTAGAACTGACCCACGCGCGATCCTCACTGTGGAGGCTACGGCTGCAGCAGTAGATCGGCTGGGTGGTGTAGGTATTCCCTGCGTGGTTGATCATCGGAACGATGATGAGGTCGCCGCCCTCTTTAAGCGTGTGCAGTACGAGCATGGCCGACTCGACATCCTGGTCAACAATGCGTATCAGATTCCCGACCCGCCGGTGCTCAGCGGCGGGTTTTGGGAGCACCCTGTTTCAGTCTGGGATATCCAGTGCGGCGTGGGTTTGCGAGGCTATTACACTGCTTCGGTCTTCGCCGCTCCCATGATGGTTTCGGCGGGTCGAGGCTTGATCGTGAATATTTCCTCCCGCGGCGGCCGCGAATACGTGTTCAGCACGTCTTATGGCGTGGGTAAAGCCGGCGTCGACCGGATGGCGAGGGATATGGCGCATGAACTCAAAGCCCATGGTGTTGCCGCGCTATCGTTATCCCCTTCCAAAGTGAAAACAGAGTTCATCCTCGACATGGTTGCGAAAGGTAAAATGCAACTGGATCCGAAGACTTCGCAATCCGTGCGTTTGTCAGGACGCTGTATCGCAGCTTTGGCTGCCGATCAGGAAATCATGCGAAAGTCGGGTGCCATACTCACTGTTTCAGAGGTCGCAAACGAGTACGGCGTAGTCGATCCTGGCCACGAAAACACCGTGAATTCAAGCCAAACATCACTGGACCCTTGACCACGTTCGGATATGATACGCGCCGCTCTTCGAACCAGCGGGAAGGCTTGCGATGGCTGCAAAGAAGAAACAAACAAGCACCACAGCTTTGAAATCCAAGAAGACAGCGACGACCGTCAGCGTAAAAAAGGTTGCCGCCAAGCCCGATCCTGCGCCCAAAAGCGAAAAAATCACCAAGGCTACTGGCACGGCTGCGAAGACCAGCGCGACAACCAAGAAAGCACCGGTCAAACCGACTGCCGCTAAACCCAAGGAAAAGAAACAGCCGCCGAAAATCGCGCCCGCAGCGCGACAGTCGGTACAGGTCGATACCAAATTGCCAACCGAAAAGAGTAAATCAGAAACGAAGAAGCCGGCTGCCTCAAAAAGTCTTGCGGCTCCGATAGCTGACAAAGCTATCAAGGAACAAGCACCAGTAGCCGACGCAACTTCGAAGAACACCAAGAAAAAAACTGCTTCAGAAGCATCAACGACAGTGCAAGCAACAGCGGTTGCAAAGGAAACTGTGGTGAAGGGAACAGCGACAAAGGTAACTGGAACGACATCTTCCAAAAGCAAAGTGAAGCAGGATGCCTCGACTAAGAATTCCAAAACGGAAACCAAACCAATCGTGTCAAAGAGTACCGCGCGTCTGGTCGCGCCTTCAGATCTCAGCCCCAATCTATTCAGCGGCCCCATCCATGGAATCCCGCCCTATCAGCCTAAGCCCGGCGAAGAGTACATGAGCGATGCTCAGGTGGAGCATTTCCGCCAAATTCTCACGAATTGGAAGCGTGAGTTGATGGAGGAAGTTGACCGTACCATCCATCATCTGCGTGACGAAGCAACGAATTTCCCTGATCCCAATGATCGCGCGACCCAGGAATCAGAGTTCGGTCTCGAGCTCAGAGCACGTGATCGCGAAAGAAAGCTACTCAAGAAGATTGATGCCGCGCTTGCTCGGCTGGACGATGGCTCCTACGGTTACTGCGAAGAAACCGGGGAAGACATTGGGCTTCGTCGACTTGAAGCGCGTCCAATCGCAACGCTTTGCCTGGAAGCGCAGGAAAGGCACGAACTCGTGGAGCGTCACTACGGAGAACGAGAGGATAGGTTCCGTCCGTAGAATCTTGGACCGCAGTCGATGAGGCGACGGGGTCGGAAGTAGTTCTAACGAGATCGTCGGACGACCTCGCCAAACCCGCACCTACGGGGTTGCTTCTCGCAACCCCGCTATCCGGATACGAATCAGCTAAGCCGCTTCGTAGTTCTTCACTTCCTTCATCGATAGTTTGATGCGTCCACGCTGGTCGACATCAAGAACGACAACGCGCACTTTCTGCCCTTCCTGCAAGTAATCGCCAACACTCTCGACTCGCTCATCAGCGATCTGTGAAATGTGCAACAGACCATCTTTGCCCGGGAGGATTGAAACAAAGGCGCCAAAGTCGACGATTCTCTCAATGGTTCCCTCGTAGATCCTGCCGACCTCAGCCTCTGCAACGATTTCCTGAATCTTGCCGATGGCAATGTTTCGCGACTCTTCGTTCATCGCGAAGATCTTCACCGTACCGTCATCTTCGATATCGATCTCAGCGCCGCTGGCTTCAACGATACTTCGGATCATCGCACCACCTTTGCCGATGATCTCGCGGATCTTCTCCGGATGGACCTTCATGGTCGTAATGACGGGTGCATTCGATGCCAGGTTCGGTCGTGACACCGAGAGCACCTTGTTCATTTCTCCGAGAATGAACAGACGACCTTCCAATGCCTGCCGCAGCGCAGCTTCCATGATCTCTTCGGTGATGCCATCAATCTTGATGTCCATCTGCAATGCAGTAACACCTTCTGCGGTACCGGCAACCTTGAAGTCCATGTCACCGAGGTGATCTTCATCTCCAAGGATGTCAGTCAGCACTGCATAACGGTTGCCTTCTTTTACCAGGCCCATGGCAACCCCTGCTACTGGCGCTTTCAGAGGAATGCCCGCGTCCATCATCGAGAGAGAGGCGCCACAGACAGAAGCCATCGAGCTCGAACCGTTTGATTCG
>CAMDVY010000147.1 GCA_945878745.1 Klebsiella pneumoniae
ATGAGCTTCGAGCGCGTCAATCTGTTCAGTGGTGTAACCGAGTTCCTGCAGGATAGCCTGCGTATCCTCGCCCAGTCGCCGTGCAGGCCCACCGATGGTGGCAGGTCGAGTATCGAATCGCGCTGCCGGGCGGGCCTGTCGCACTCGCCCGACAAACGGCTGATCAAACTCCTCGATGATCTCGTTGTGTTGGACCTGGACGTTGTGAATAACGTCCTGACGACGCAGGACGGGTGCGCAAGGGACCTGTGCATCGTCGAGCAGCGGCAGCCAGTGTTCACTGGTTCGAGTGGCGAGAAGTTCACCCACCATCGTGATGCGTTCGGTGGCATTGACCGAGCGCGCGGCCCCCGTCTTGAAACGAGCATCGTCCACCCAGTCCGGTTTGTTCAGCACCTGGCACAAGCCATGCCACTCGGAATTCGAGTTGGTGCCCACCGTGATGTAACCATCAAGTGTCTTGTAGACGAGGTCTGGCCGCGCATTGGGATCAAGCGCCGTCTGTTCCTTGCCGATCACCGTCTGCTGTGTCATCGATTCGGGCCAGATGAAACCGATCATGGTATCGAGCATTGCCAGACGAATGTGCTCGCCTGCGCCTGAGCGCTCGCGGGCAAACAAGGCCGCACAAATCGCCTGGGCTGCGTAAACCGCCGTGGTCTTGTCGGCCATCACCGTGCGGACCAGGCGCGGTCTGCCGGTGCCGGAATCGGCCTGCACGTCGGCGATACCGGACAAGGCCTGGATGATCGGGTCGTAGACTCGCTTGCGGACATAGGGGCCGCTGTCGCCTACACCGGTTATCGATGCATAGATCAATCGAGGAAACAGTGGGCGCAGTTCCGGTTCACCCAGCTGCAGGCGTTGCATGGTGCCCGGCCGGAAGTTTTCCACCAGTACATCAGCGGTTGCCAGGAGTCGCAGCAACGCTGCGTGTCCCTCCGGATGCTTGAGATCGAGCGCCAAAGTGCGTTTGCCACGATTGGCGGAGACAAACATGGGTGAAAAACCGCTGCCAGTAACAGGGCCACGCACCGAATCACCGTCAAGGGTTTCCACCTTGATGACGTCGGCCCCTTGATCTGCGAGCAGCACCGTACACAGCGGGCCAGCCAGGACTCGAGTGAGATCAACGATGCGGATACCAGCGAGCGGACCGGCCATGGCAGCACCTTTTACCAAAGTGCTGATCTAATCCTGCAGGATGGGGGAGTGCAAGCCTGCGTCGAGATTGAGGCATACTTGGACGCAACCGGTACCTCATTTCCTTAACCACCCAGGAGGGCGTCATGCCACAATTTCTGTTGATCGGCTTGTGTGAACCACCGAGCCCCGAGAAGCAGGCTGAATTCGATGAATGGTTCGTCAACCAGCACATTGAGGACACGACACACTGTCCGAACTTCATCCGCGGCCGGGTGTACAAGCTGGCCGGACCGCATCTGAATGGCGTAACGGTTTCAAACTACATCTCGGTGTATGAAGTTGACGCTCCGAGTTACGCCGAGGCAGAACGGGTATTGAATGCGTGGCAGGCCAACCCTGATGCCTGGCCAGGACGCAAAAAACATCTCGAAACGGCCAAACGGATGGATGGAATGCCACTCAAAGTAGTGGGGTCCGGATGGTACGAACAGCTGAATTCATTTGCTGGACCCAAGGCGTGAGATCCCTTTGGGGATCTCATCGTCACCGGACCACGACTGAGGCCAATCTCGGTACCTTAGTCGGGTCAATGGCTTACAGGGAAACCAGAAAATCGTCGGTATAGTGAACCGACAGTGGAGATGATGAGGGATAGATTGCTGGAGTAGTGGGTCCCCACGGGCGCCAGGTGATGCATGGGCTGAATGGTCGATGCACCACCGCCAAACAGGAGCAGGGCTTACGAGCGGGGATTCGTGCCGGTGGCAGGCTGGGTAGTCATTTTCCGCAACTACGGAAGCGGCTCTGCATGCATCTGTCCGCCAGGCGCTGCGCGGCTTCGATCTGATCCGGCGTCATGGATTTGGCGAGCACATCCCGGTTTCTGGTGGCCACCTGATTGCCACGTCGGGCCGCGACATCGAACCACAGGAAGGCCTGCATATCGTCGCGCTGAACGCCTTCGCCATTGGCATACATCAGGCCAAGGTTGCTCTGTGACTTGAGATAGCCCTTTTTCGCAGCCAGGCGAAACCAGCGCACGGCAGTAGCATCATCTTCGGGCACACCTACGCCGTTGTCGTACATCACTCCCAGGTTGTGCTGCGCACCCACTCGCACATAACCTCGGGCTGCGGCAATTTTGAAGTGACGAAGTGCATCCTGATAGTCGCCGGAGTGGTAGGCGTCCAGGCCGTTTTCGAAGGCACTGGCGTGAGCAGCACCCGTCAACGTGGCGTTTATCAGCAGGATAAATCCATACAGGAAAAAGACATGGCGCGTTGTCTTCATATACGCAGTTTTCATAGACGCACCCCTCGCCTTTGATCCCAAGGCGATTCACTGAGTCCGCTAATTCTTGCCATTGGAGAGATGGAGTGCAAGGGGACCTTTTGGAGGATGTCGACCGTGGCGCGTATCGATGTCATTCTCCGTAGTCGCGACGTGACAGGCGTCAGTGCATCGTGTGGAATCCATCTACAGGAAGGGGAGTTTTGTGAACAAGCTGATTTGGTCGGTAATGCTTCTGATGCTGCAGGCGCCTGTCCAGGCTGCCCAGCCAGATTTTTCCGCGGTTGAAATTGTGGCTACACCGCTGGCCGACGGGCTCGCCATGCTGGTGGGGCAGGGTGGGAACATTGTGGTGTCCACGGGTGTGGATGGCCCGGTGATCATCGATGATCAGTTTGCGCCGCTGGTGCCAAAGATCGATGCCGCAGTGAGAAAGCTGCAGGACGCACCGGTTCGCTTTGTCATCAATACCCATCACCACTTCGACCACACCGGTGGGAATGAAGCGTTTGGCAAAGCTGGCGCGTTGATTTTCGCCCACCACAATGTGCGGATGCGAATGTCGACTGAACAGCTGTCGAAGCTGATGAACCGGACCATGCCGGCCGCACCACCGGCCGCGTTACCTGTAGTGACCTTCGAGGATGGCGTCACGCTGCACTGGAATGGCGAGACGATCAGGGTTGAACATGTCGCACCGGCGCATACCGATGGCGACAGCCACGTCTGGTTTGAGCGTGCCAATGTCGTGCACATGGGTGACACGTTTGTAAACGGCACCTTCCCGCTGGTCGACATCGAGAGCGGTGGTACGCTCGCTGGCCTGATTACTTCGGCGGAGCTGGTTCTGGCTCGTGCGAACGCGGACACGCAGATCGTGCCCGGGCACGGACCGCTGGCCCGTCGGGGCGATCTGCAGAAGTTTCATGACATGCTGGTGGACGTTCGCGGTCGAATCCAAAACGGTATTCAGAGTGGGAAGACGATGGAAGCGTTTATTGCCAGTAAACCTCTCGCAGATCTGGATGCGCAATGGGGTAAGGGTTTTCTGACTACGGACCAGGTGATCACACTCATGTGGATGAGCTTGTCAGCGCAGTGATCGGTTTTTCGTAGGTCGGATCAGGCTGAAATAGACAATAGTTTCGCCATCGAAAATGCTACCGGAGGTAATCACAGCTCAGGAATGACTGGCTTGGGAGAGGGTAGCGGTAACAGCAGAAACCAATGCATTGAGTCACAATCAATGAAATTGGCAGATTCAGTCGGGAGGCTGTTCCTACAAAATCTCTACACCATTGAGTCTTGCGGGAGCGATCTCCTGATCGCGATTTTCGATGTCTCTGACTATCGCGGTCTGGAGACCGCTCCTATAGGGTTGGTGTGTTCCAAGTTTACTGATTGTTGTCGAATCAAGATTCGTCGGGAAGGATGATGAGCAAGTTTGGATTTTCAGGCGGCGGTGAGCACGCGGCGTGGCTGGAACGTCTGGTTGAACCTGCGCTGGATGCGACACGCCCCATCGTCGATGCACATCATCACCTGTGGATGCGCGACGGTGCGCCGTACCTGTTTCCCGAATTGGTGGCTGATCTCGAAACCGGCCACAACATCATCGCGACAGTGTTTGCCGAGTGTCACTCGATGTATCGCGCGAAGGGACCGGTGGCGTTTCGACCGGTGGGCGAGACCGAGTTTGTAGCCGGTGTCGCGGCGATGAGTGACTCCGGCGTGTTTGGTGCAACACGCGCATGTTGTGCGATGTTTGGTGCTGTCGATCTCGGTCTTGGAGCTGCGGCGGAGCCGGTTCTTCAAGCCCACATCAATGCTGCAGGTGGGCGTTTTCGGGGCATACGTGCGTCAACCTGTTGGCATCCGGACGCAAAGCTGTATCGCGCTGCGCCAGATGAAGGCACGTTGTTGCGTCCGTCTTCGCTGGAGGTGTTTGCGGTGCTGGCGCGAATGGGCTTGTCACTGGATGCGTGGGTCTACCACACACAGCTGCAGGAAGTGATGGCAGTGGCCGACCGGTTTCCTGACCTCAACATCGTTCTCGATCATTTTGGCACGCCGATTCTGGGTGGCCCTTATCGTGGTCGGCAGGATGATGTGTTGAAAGACTGGCGACAGGACATCGTTGAGCTGGCGCGTCGACCCAATGTCACCCTCAAATTGGGCGCGTTGCCGATCCGGCTGGCCGGCAGTTCCGCAGACCGTCGCTTGCCACCCTCGTCCATGGAAATCGAGCAGGCGTGGCGACCATGGTTTGATGGTGCCGTCGAAGCGTTCGGTGCACAGCGTTCAATGTTCGAAAGCAACTTTCCCGTGCACAAGAACTGGTGCAGTTATGCCAGCCACTGGAATGCGTGCAAGCGATTGTCGGCAGGGGCATCGGCGGACGAAAAGGACGCACTGTTCAGTCAGACCGCCATGCGTGTGTATGGGATTGAAGCGCTTGATGCCCTTACCTGAACATAGAACGGAACGTAGACCTGATCGCTGAAGCCACACGATCCGCACTTCGTTAGAATTGCCGAACCTTCGATTACTGCAGCGAACAAACGATGAAGATCAGTCAGTACCCGGACCCTGCACAGATTGCACAACTCCTGGCCAATGATCCCGGCGGCCCGGTTGTGATGGTCAATCTGCTGAAATTCAAATCCCAGGCGGATGGCACTGACGCCGGAGTCCCCGGTGCGGTGGCGTACATGCGCTATGGCGCGCTGATGCGCAAGTACGTCGAAGCCAAGGGCGGGCGAATGATCTATTCCGGTCGGGTGGACCGGCAGTTGATCGGTGTCTCCGATGTCGAGTTCGACGTTGTCGCGCTGATGGAATACCCCTCGCGCAAAGCCTTTGTCGAGATCGTTTCAGCACCTGAAGTGCAGGAATTCAGCAAACATCGTGCTAACGGCCTGGAAGGCCAGTGGTTGATCGCTACTTCGGAATCGAAGTAAGGCATGTCTACCGCGCACGTCCGTTACATGGACCGAGTTGGTGCTTTGCTGCTGTTCTGTTCGCTGATGGCGCTGGCAAATTGCTCTCGCGGGCCAATCCATCGTCCTGCGGCTGATCAACTGTCTGCGGATCAGATGTCGCTGAACTGCGCGATGCCAGTGCTGGATGGGAACGGACTGCTGGCGTCAGACATCCCGCTCTCGCGCACGCCGGGCTGTGGTTACACGGAGTTTCCCGAACCGGTGCTGGCACAGTGCCGAGAGCCTTTGGCGGACGGGGTGCCTGACCTGCGCGGCATCTGGGTTGATGCTTCGATCCCCGATGGGCATCTGGAACGGATTGAGCAGTGTGGCAATCGGATCACGATCACCGCCGGTGGCGTCCTTCACGACATGTTCGCCGATGGAAGCGAGGAGCGGGGTGTCAACGACGTTGCAGCGAGAGACTGCAGTGCGATTTCTGTTCGGGCTACCTTCGAGGATGGAGTACACGTGCTGCGTCCCAAAGGGATTCCAGTGACGGTGACCCGAGAACTCGTGGGCAACCAGCTGATCTGGGATTACCCGACTGGAAAATATGCGTTGAGCCGCTTGTGTAATCCGTAGTCGGGCGTCCCATGAGTGTGGGATTTGGATGCAACCCTGGCATGTGTACTCTTCTGGAACCTCACACGGTATAGGTGCCGCCATCCACGCCGATGGTCTTGCCGGTGATGTAGCTTGATTGGGCTGTCGAGAGAAACAGCACGACGTTGGCAACTTCCTCGGGCTGGGCAGTCCGACCGATAGGCAGGGATGCGCCCTGTTTCTGCAACCTGCCCATCTCCAGCAGCGATTGAGTCATCCCGGTTTCGATGGGTCCCGGTGCAACCGCGTTCACACGAATGCCTGCGCGACCGACTTCGGCTGCGAAACACTTGGTGAGCATCACGACACCGGCCTTGGACACGCAGTAGTCGGCAATCGTTGGCGCCGGCGCATAGGCCGCGATGGACGCGAAGTTGACGATGGTGCCGCCGTGGCCCTCGGCGATCATCTGTCTTGCCGCCTCGCGAGCGCAGATCATGACACCGGTGAGATTCACATCCAGCACCTTCTGCCAGCGGGCAGTGGACTTGTTCAGAATGAAGCCGGCATCCGGATGGCGGAATGGATCAGTGCTCTCGTCCTGTTCGATAAAGTTGGAATAGGAGATACCAGCAGCCGTGACCAGTGCGTCCACGCTGCCAAAAGTGCGCGCGGCCGACTGCACCATACTCACGATCTGCTCTTCGTTGGCGGTGTCGGTGTGGACGTAGACAGCACGTCCGCCGGCCGCGACGATCTGTTCGACGGTTGCGTTACCTCCTGAATCGTTGATATCGGCAACGACCACTGCCGCGCCCTCGCGCGCAAACAGCAGACTGGTCGCGCGTCCCATGCCTGATCCGCCACCGGTGATGATCGCAGTTTTGCCTGACAGTGAGCCCGGCGAACTTGTGGCTGCCTGAGACATGTTTCTTTCCTGATCAGATTGTTCTTGGAAGTGAGGATCGGGTAACAGTACGGATATGGCAACCCCACTTGTCCGGCGTGACTTCCGCAATCGCTGCGAGTGGAAGATAACGAAGAGCATTGTTTCTTGCGGGAAGGGAGCTTTGACGTGAGGCTTCGCCGTAAAGACGAGCGTGTGAGCTCGATCTGCGGGACTCATTAACCTTGATTGGACAATAATCTCGCAACAAAACATGGTGCGCAGGGGTGTTCAGAGCTTCGAAACGATTGAGCGCGGATAGAGCAGGGATAACAGCGGAAATCAAACTGTAACGCCATCACTAATGAAGTTGGCAGATTCAATCAATCG
>CAMDVY010000148.1 GCA_945878745.1 Klebsiella pneumoniae
GCCACTCGGCGTCTGACTCGATATCTGGCGCAGTTTGTTGACGCGGCGGAGTCCATGGGTCGCGACACGATTACCAGAGCGTTGCCAGAAGATCGTGGCCCGCGGGAAGTACGGCGTGCCAGTCGTGCCTTCAACGGCATGCAACAGCGGGTACATGCGCTGATCACCGAGCGCACACAAATGCTGGCTTCGGTGTCTCATGACCTGCGCACGATTGCGACGCGGTTGCGTTTGCGAATGGATGGGATAACCGACTCATCCGAGCGGATCAAGGCAGAGCGTGACCTTGACGCCATGGTTGAGATTCTGGAGTCATCGCTCACCTTCGCCCGGGATGAGTTGAGTGAAGAAGCCTGGTCGTTGCTGGATTTGAAGTCGCTGTTACAGACCGTCGTCGACGACGCTGTGGATGGAGGTGGCGATGCGCAACTCATCACTGCAGGCGAACCAGATGCCAAGGGTGCCTGCACGCGTGGTCAGCCAGTAGCGCTACGTCGTGCGTTCCAGAACCTGGTTGATAACGCGATTCGATATGGCGGCCGGGCACGCGTATTGCTCAAATCCGATGGCCTGGTTGAGATCTGCGATCCAGGTCCCGGCATAGCACCTGACGATGTCGAGCGTGCGTTGCAGCCCTTCGTACGGCTTGAGCATTCGCGAAATCGAGATACGGGAGGCACGGGGCTTGGGCTGTCCATTGCGGCGAGTGTGATCAGAAGACACCAGGGCACCCTGAACTTTCTTCAGGGTTCGACGGGCTGTACGGTGTTGGTACGTCTGGTACCCGCCAGCGTGTGAAATACAGAACCATCAGCACGAGGCCCGCGACCACGACTATCGTTTCCAGATACCAGGCGATGTCCATCGCTGGATTACCCATCAGCTTCAGTATTCCGGAGTGCAGCATGAGCCATAGCGCCAGGTAGAGAGTGCCGTAGACTTTTGGCCTGAAAGCAAAGACTCGACTGAACAGCAGACCGATGACCAGCGTGACAAGCAGGACCACGGGCGCCACCGCGAATAGGAAAAAGTTCCCTGTCAGATCGATGTCAGCGCCTGCCAAGGTCAACCAGGCCACGACGCCACCCTCGACCAGAATGACAGACAGCAGCGCCGCCAGCACCAGTAGCGCGATGCGCATCATACGAACCGGAACTGGCCTTGATCGATGACAACCTCACCATGCTGGTTGGTGGTGCGAAACAGGGCTTCGTTGCCGGTAACCCACATGCTGATGGTGATTTCGTCACCCGGAATGACGGGTTTGCTGAAGCGGCTCTTCATCGCCTTGAAACGGGATGGATCGCTCCCGCAGAGGCTGTGCAGAAGCGCGCGACCGGTGAATCCCCACGTACACAGCCCGTGCAGGATCGGCTTCGGAAATCCGCCCATGGCGGCGAATGACGGATCCGAGTGCAGGGGATTGCGATCGCCGGACAACCGATAGGTGAGCGCCTGGTCAATGCGCGTCTGATAAGTGACGGTGTGATCCGGTTTCCGCGCGGGGAATTCCAGTTTGTCGGTTGGCCCACGTTCTCCACCGAAACCACCTTCCCCGCGACAGAAGAGGCTCGTGCTGGTCTTGAGCAGGGGTTTGCCAGTCTTGACGTCGATGGAGGTTGACTCGAATTCCAGGACGGCTGCAGAGCCCTTGTCCCAGATTGCCTTCACGCGACCACGGCTTTCGATTTCACCTTCTGCGGGCAATGCACCAAACAGCTCGATGCCCTGTTCGCCATGAACCATCAGAGCGGGATTGAAAGAACCGATCTGGCCCATCGGCACACCGCCGCCGCCAATGATGACCGCAAACGTAGGCAGCACACGTTGTGGTGTGTCCTTGGTATTTTCCGTGGTAAACGAGAGTTCATCACATCCCGCGCCGACGCCGACCGCATACAGAAGGGTATCCCGGGACGTCCATGAACGTCGTACCGGCCCGCCTTCTGCACCTGCTGCCTTTGGATTGATGGCCACGTCGTTCCCCTTTCGTTGGAAGCCTGCACTGTAGCGCAGTCGGGGTTTGAATCAACCTCCCTACATCTTGGGAGGCTCGTAGGAGGGGTCTGCTGAACATGATTGGTTCCTGGTCTTCCTTTCGCGGTCAGGAGACCGCTCCTACAAGGTGGTGGCACCTTCTATCTTGTAGGAGGGGTCTCCTGACCCCGATTGGATTTGGTCGATCTTTCGCGGTCGGGAGACCGCTACGACTGGATGGCGTTTGGGATGTCTTGCCCCCGAAAGGTGTGCACAATCCAGACAGGTTTTAGAGGTGATGATGGTGCGAAGGATTTTTCTTCTGATGTTGTTGATGGCGCAGGGTTCGGTTCAGGCGGACTCGACCCGCGGCCGGGCCGTGGCGGAAGCTGAATATGCAGCCAGTCATGGTTATGTTGACCTTGATGTGGAACTGGAAATGGAGCTTCGGTCGACGAATGGCAAAACCGCCGTGCGCAAGCTGCGATTGCGCCAGATGGAAACGGCAGACAACCAGGTGAAAACACTCGTTGTCTTCGATCTGCCGAAAGCGATTGCGGATACGGCGCTCCTCACCTGGTCCAATCGCGACTCGGATGATGATCAGTGGCTGTTCCTGCCCAGCGTCAAACGGGTGAAAAAGATCGCCAGCAAGGATCGCTCGGGACCGTTTGTCGGCAGCACCTTTGCCTACGAAGATCTGACGGACTATGCCGTGGACGAATTCACGTATAACTGGCTCAGGCAGGAAGCGTGTGAACCGCTGGTCTGCGACGTCATTGAGCGCAAGCGGAAAGACCCATACTCCGGTTATGCACGCGAGCTGGTATTCATTGATAACACTGACCATCGCATTCGTCGCATCGAATACTTCGATCGCGACGACAAACCCCTGAAGACGCTCGAAGCCGCGGACTTTGCACAATACACAACCGGTGACCGCAAGTTTGTGCAGCCTCATCTGATGACCATGACCAATGTGCAGACTGGGCGTTCGACAGTGCTGCGCTGGTCGCCCTATCGCTATGGTGCCGGACTTAACGAAACGAGGGACTTTTCGACCAATGCACTACGCAGGGTTCGATAGGAAACGAGCGCTATCGGACACTCAGTGGGTCCTTGACAAACTGACGCACCAGCGAAGGTAACAGGATCACGTCTGCCAGCAGGGCGATGAACATCGTAGTGATCATGAGCATGGCGAAGTCATGGAAGGGTTGCATCTGCGCGGCGAATAACACGCAAAATCCCAGCATGATCACCAGTGTGGTCGTCATGATCGGCGCGATGAGTTCACGAACACAGCGCATCACGGCCGTAGCCGGATCGTAACCACTTCGTTGCAGCTGTCGCAACCTGACCAGCAGGTGAGTGGTGTCATCGAGCACGATGCCAAATGCCATGGCTGCAACGACTGAACTTCCCATATCAACCGTAACCCCCGCCGCGCCAAGCAATGCAAGCCCTGCCAGGACGGGTACGGCGTTGACGATGATGCCGATGACGGCAAAGCTGATGCTACGGAAAATCAGCAGCAGCAGACCGAAGATCAAGGCGGCGCTGACGGCCAACCCCTTCAGGTTATCACTGCCGATACGATGGCCGGTTTCAAAAAAGCTCGAGACACGACCCACGAAGTGACCGTCGATCTCATGTTCCTCGAGATAGTCGTAGATCACTGCCTTCATGCGGTAGTAGTCCGCTGAACCGACGTAGGGAATCTGCAGGTTGATGAGCAGGCGCTGTCGGTCTTCGTCCATGTAGAGTTCAAGGTCCTCTGGGTCGAACCACAGTAACAGCTGTGCAAGTGCATCCGGATCGTCCGGAAACTCCGCTTTGCCACTGACGGCGCGATTGAGTTCGGCAATGTGATCGTAGAACCAGGTCGCCTGAAAGCCAGTGGGGTACTTTTCATAGAGCTGATCGACCAGCGGTTTGAGTTTCAGCCAGATTTCGGGATCTTCGACGTTATCCGCGCTGATCATCAGTGGCAGGTTCATGCGCCCGAACCACTGACCAGCCACTTCGTAGTCGGCCCGATAGGGATTGCTCATGGGCAGATAGTCGGTCGGACCATAGTCGATCTCCAACCGGGACAGCCCCCAACCGATGACCAGGACGAAAAAACCGAGGAGGCCCAGCCCCGCGAGCGGATTGATCAGTGGCCACCGCGGCACTGCGAACGCCACGGCGAATTTCAGGTTTTTCGCCCCGAACATGGCAGGAAAAACAAAAATGAAGACGCCCAGTGTGGCGGCAGAAATGCCAGCCACGCCCATGACGGCCAGAGCCTGGATGTCTGGCGCCGGCGTCAGACCGGTGCAGGCGAACCCGACTGCCGTAGTGAGGCCCGCCATCAGGAAGGACATCCGCGCTTCTTCGGGAACGAGCTGTGGTGTGGACTGTCTTGAGGCGTAACCATGGGCGTGAATCACAAACGTGCCGCTGAGGGGCACGAGGAGAAAGATCGACAGGGACGTCGCTGGTGTCAACGCCATCCCGAGCCAGCCCATGAACCCATACGAAAAGGCCACTACAAAAGCACATAAACCAAGGGCGATGGCGGTTGTCCGCAGTGAACGTGTGACGATGAACACCAGGATCAGCATGGCGACCAGCAAACCGCCCACTAGTGTTGAATCTTTGGCGACCACTCGCGACAGTTCGGCGCTGATGATAGCTTCGCCGGTAATGATCATCCGCCCGCCAAGTGCCGTGGCTTCAGCGGCGAGAGGGGCATAGATGTTGGCCAGGATATCGCTGAACTCGTTGGCGTTCTTGTCGCCCTTGGCGATCAGGAACAGCGCTGCAGCGTGGCCATCGGCGGAGACCAGCACGTTGCGATAAGGCACATAGGCTGCCGCAGCATCGCAGCGTGCCTGGCCGGACTCAAACTCGACATCGGCGAATCGGCTGAGATCGACGGTATCGCCGGTACCCACCACAAAGCGGGAGGCGGGGGATGCGAGCGACAGGGTGCGATCGATTGAAGGCTCTTTGCGAAATGCCTTTTCGGCTTTGCGAATGAGTTGCCAACCCGCATCGGAACAGAGCAGGTTCTCGAACACCACCAGCGCGCCCTGATCGCTCGGGAAACGCTTCAGGTAGTCGGCATAACGGGCGACGGTAGCCGGGTCGGTAGGCAACATGGCCTCCGACGCATCCTCGGTGACTTTGAGCCGAGTCGCGCCGAATGCAGCGAGCAGAAATAGCAGTACAAAAGCCAGTAATGCGTACCGGCGCTGCCTGTGTGCAGAAATCATGAAGTTATCAATCACCCCTGCTCGCGATTTAACCTCATGTGTGCATGGCCTTGCACGCACGATTTTTGTGCGACGAGTGAAAGCAAGTCGTTGATTGCGTGTGGATTGCGGTTCGCGTGCGTTGTCTGCAGCGGTGTGTGGGGTTATCGTCCGGCAGGGCTCCTGGGAGGGAACGACAATGAACAGAACGTTACGCCATCGCGTGGCGGTGGTCGGATTGGGAGAAACACCGTATTACAAACGCGGTGGCAGCCCCGACCCTGAATTCAGGTTGGCGCTCGATGCGATCCTGAAAGCCTGTCAGAACGCGGGTATCTCGCCGAAGGAGATCGATGGATTTGCGTCCTACTCCAATGATCGCAGCGACCCGTCCAGACTGTCCGCGGCCCTGGGCTGTCATGAACTGCGTTTTGCGAGCATGCAGTGGGGTGGAGGTGGTGGAGGCGGATCCGCCGCCATCGCCAATGCATCGGCCGCCATAGCCACCGGGGTGGCCGATTGTGTGGTCGTGTTTCGTGCCCTCGCGCAAGGCCAGTTTGGTCGCTTTGGACAAGGCCCGCGCAGCAATTCGATCTCGGGGCCGTTCGCCCACACGCTGCCGTTTGGACTCATGTCACCCGCGCAGATGTTTGCGATGAAGGTTAACCGGTTCATGCACGAACACGGCGTACACCAGAACGCATTGCGGTCGATTGCGCTGGCGTCATACCACCATGCGCAGAACAATCCGCGGGCGGTGATGTACGGTCGGCCGCTGGACGAAACCCGTTATGAGGAATCCCGCTGGATCGTTGAGCCCTTCCATCTGTTCGACTGCTGTCTGGAAAACGACGGGGCCGCCGCGATGGTGCTGGTGAGTGCGGAACGCGCCAAAGACTTCCCGCATCCACCCTGTTACGTGCTGGGCGCTGTGGCTGGTTCGCAGCATCGCTCCGGCGCTTCGGTACATAACACGCCGGACTACGCATCCTCCAGCTTCAAGCCCCTGGCGCCGCGGCTATATGAAATGGCAGGCGTGCAATCATCCGATGTCGACGTGCTGCAGGGTTACGAGAACTTTACCGGTGGCGTACTCATGGCCATGGTCGAGCATGGCTTCTGTTCGCCGGACGACTGCAACGAATTTTTTGTGAAAGAGCGATTTCTGGCAGGCACCGGCTCTCTGCCACTGAACACCAGCGGTGGCAATCTGGCCGAGTGTTACATGCACGGACTTGGCCTCAACATCGAGGCTGTGCGCCAGGTGTGGGGGCAATCCACCAGCCAGGTGCAGGATGTGAATGTATCGATGGTGATTTCAGGGCCAATGGTGACGCCGGTCAGCTCCTGCATATTCGGATCGGAGGCAACACGATGAGTGCTTACCTTTTGCCAGGACTGCCAGCACCGGTGCCATCCGGAGATGGACTGGATATCCCCTTCTGGGAGGGGCTGGCCAACAATCAACTTCTGTTGCAGCGCTGTCGAGCCTGCCGCACGTGGTTGTGGGGGCCAGAGTTCATCTGTCACCACTGTCACAGTGATGACCTGACATTCGAGCAAACCACGCCGGAAGGCATCATCTACAGTCATGAGCGCGTCTGGCATCCCGTGCATCCGGCGCTCAAGGATCAAGGCCCTTACATCGTCGTACTCGTCGAATTGCCGCAGGCCGGAAACGTGCGAATCGTCGGCAATCTGCTGGGTGATCCGCGTCAGCCGATTTCCATTGGCGCCCGGGTCCGCGGTGTGTTCGAACACCATGTCGACGCAACGCCCGCCTTTACCTTGCTGCAGTGGGCCGTGGTCGACTGAGCGCTGACCCAAATCATCTGAACTGGAGGAACCCGCATGACCGAGATTCACGGCACCTTTGATCCACGCTTCGAGCCTGTACGGGCGGCGCTTGCCACCAATTTCGCCGAAAAAGGCGATGTCGGCGCCAGTGTTGCGATCAGTCTGGACGGCGAAATGGTGGTTGATCTCTGGGGCGGTCATCGTGATGCCGCGAGCACACT
>CAMDVY010000149.1 GCA_945878745.1 Klebsiella pneumoniae
GTGGCCGGCAACGTGTGGGAATGGGTCAGTGACTGGTATCGGCCGGACTACTATCAACAACTGGCATCGTCGAAGACACTGACAAGCAATCCAACCGGTCCTGCATCGTCATTCGATCCGGATGAACCGGGCACGGCCAAACGCGTGCACCGTGGTGGATCGTTCCTGTGCACAAGTCAGTACTGCTCACGCTATCAGGTGGGTACCCGCGGCAAAGGTGACATCAACACCAGCACCAATCATCTGGGCTTTCGATGTGCAAGGAGTGAGAAGTGACGACGTGGCTTATCGAATACGACTGGACGGTACTCTCTTTCGGCCTCATCGGCGGTTTGTTGCTGGTGCAGGTTCTTGTGTCCGACGTCATCAGCATCGGCGCGAAGCATCCACCCGGTGCACCGGTGACTGCGGACCACAGTTCACTGCTGTTTCGTGTCCACCGTGCCCATGCCAATACCAACGAGACGCTCGCGGGCTTCGTGGTCCTGACGTTGTTTGCATTGGCGGCCAGGGCGAGCCCTGAATGGTTGAACGGGCTGGCCATGACATACATCGGCGCGCGTCTTGCCCACATGAGCTGTTACTACGCGAACCTGAAGAGCCTGCGATCAGTTGCTTTCGGTATCAGCCTGGTTGCGCTGGTCGGGATTCTCGTCGCGGGTCTGCTTGCCTGGTTTTGACCGCACAAGTGCCTTGAGATTGACGGCACCGTCGTTAATCTTGATTGGACAATAATTGTGCAATCGAAAATGTTGCGCAGAGGCATAGTCCAATCAGAGGTCTCCTGCTCGCGATTTCTGAGGATGCAGAGAATCGCGGTCTGGAGACCCTACATACCCGCGATCACCAGCCGCGTAGGAGCGATCTCCTGATCGCGATGGGTTCTGATTCGGATCGCGGTCTGGAGACCGCTCCTACTGGGATATTGGCCCGATAGCGGAGAGGGCTGCTCACTGCTGCAAGGGCTTGTGTGTCTGGAACTTTGCTAATTTTTGTCGAATCAAGGTCAAGTCTGTTCGTTTGTTCGCGCGCGAATTACCGAAACCAACTGACCGATGGCACCGGCAATTCTGGGCGCATGTTCTGAGCTGTTGATGATCGATGCGACATCAGTCTGGGTGCCGAGCAGGTTGATGGTGATTGATCCCTCCACAACGTGCACCCCTGACATGGTTTCAATGACGGTAGTGAGCGTGTCGCGACCGATCGTCGATCGCGCACTGGCTGACAGCATGATGAATGGCTTGGCGACAAACGCATCGGTATCCACCAGCCAATCCAGCGCATTCTTGAGCGCTCCCGGATAACCCCGCGCATATTCTGGCGTGGAGATGATCAGGCCGTCGGCGCTACGCATTTCCTGAATCCACTGCATGACAACATCAGAAGACTCGACACTGACATCCGGATTGAACAAAGGCAGTTGACCTAGCAGCGTCGTGAGGTGCAGGTCGACCCTGTCGGGCAGCAGATGGATGCCCGCCTCGAGCAATCTGGAATTGGTCGAACTACTGCGAAGACTCCCACACACTCCGAGTAACTGCATCGTTACCCCTCCTGCTCCCAATTCATTCCACAAGATTCCACAAAGCTGTCGAGTTCATATCAGCCGCACGTTCCGGTTTGAGGTAGAGATCGTCATAGTAGGACGCTCTAAACGCGTATCAGGTCTGCATTTCAGGAGGGCCGCCCACCATGTAAATAATGCTCTTCATTCTAGCCGCCGGGGGACTGGTTGGTCTGTCGCTGTGGAACGGTTATCAACGCGCCAAACAGGTCTACGAACTCTCCCAGCGTGGATTGCCGGTCACCGGTACGATTACGCGCCGATGGAATCGGATGGGCAAGCGGCGTCGGCCATTCCTGCGCTACGACTATTCCGTCGCCGGTCAGAACTACAAACACACGATGGCTTTGAGCTGGGAAGAGTACGAGACGTATGCAGAAGGCCAGCCGATAGCGCTTCGTTATCTGCCAGACAGGCCAGAGATATCCGCGAGCGAGAAGATCGTCGAACAGTCGCGACAGGCTGGCATTGAACTGGCGGCGAAGAAAAAGAAGCCCTGACGGTGGGACCTACAACCAATCGCTACAAGCATGCACCTTGCGTGCAACCATGCTTCGTGTCGACATCGTAATCGTCTTCTTCAGCATTCGTGGCTTTCAGAATCTCGTAGCCGCGCCGGTTCGCTTCGGCTTCGAGGGCCTCACAACTACGCATGGGTTGCAGGGTCTTGATGGCTTGATCGATACGTCGAGCCGCCTGGGCCGCGATATGGTGATGGCCGTCTTCATGCGCCCTTAAGTCCGTCAGGTAGTCATCGAACCGGACTCGACCCTGATCCGTGCTGTCGTCCAGCTCCGGAAGCTGCATATGCACTGAAAGCGTCGTCTTCACCTCCGTGATCGCGCAACGCCCCTGCACGTTGGTGTCCCACCGGAAATTCCAGCGGACATGCCACTTGGTGTAGCCATGGAATATTCGTCCGTTTCGGCGCAGCGGACTGTGTCGGTTGATTGCGGCGAGCAGCGTCTCGCCCGATTGCTGATCGACCACATAGGTCTCAAGTTCAAAGGTCTCGCTCACTTCCGCGAAGGATAGTGCAGACGCAAATAGCCCTATAAGCAGAGTCGCGCCTTTCATCACTCGAACAGGCCTCTCATCGTCGGTCCTCGCTTTGTCGGCTCATGAATGCACAGCTCGGTACTTTACCCGCTCATGATCTGGCAGCGTCGACCGGCTGTGATGGCACAATAGCTTTTTGCCAGAAGGATGAATGGTTCATGAAAGCCGTCTACTGCGAACAGCTCACCGGTATCGATAACCTCGTCGTTCGGGAGATTCCTGCGCCAGGCAAGCCCGGCCCGGGCGAGCTTCGTATCGACATCAAGGCCCGTGGGGTGGCCTTTACCGATGTGTTGATGTCCCAGGGTGAATATCAGGTGAAACCAGCACTGCCGTTCATCGTGGGTGGTGAGGGCGCCGGGGTAGTCACCGACGTCGGCGCTGGGGTGGAAGGTTTTGCACCGGGTGACCTCGTGCTGACACCCGGTGGCTGTGTGGAAACGGTTCTCACGCCTGCATCACGAGTGACCAAGTTGCCCGCCGGCGTCGACCTCGTCGCTGCAGCGGCTTTTCGTGGCAATTACCACACGGCCTACTACGGTTTGCAGCGAGCACGCCTGCAGCCTGGTGAAACCCTACTCGTACACGGCGCCGCTGGTGGCGTGGGACTGGCCGCGGTTGATGTCGGCAAACTGATGGGCGCCAAAGTCATCGCCACTGCGAGCACCGACGCAAAGCTCGCCATCGCCAAACAGCTGGGTGCAGATCACCTGATCAACTACACAAACGGTTTTCGCGAAGAAGTGAAAGCACTCACCGGCGATCGCGGTGCTGACGTGATCTATGACCCCGTCGGCGCTGACGTCTTTGATGAATCGATGCGCTGTATCGCTCCATTCGGACGCATTCTCATCGTCGGATTTGTGGGCGGCCGACCAGGACTTGCCAAGACCAACCACCTGCTCATCAAGGATGCAGAGATCATTGGCTATACCGTCGGCGCATTGATGAAAAACGACCCAGCCTGGGCAGCTCGCAACAACGCAGTGCTGGTGGATTGGCTGGCGACCGGCAAGATCAAACCGTATGTGTCGCACAAACTTCCGCTCGAGCAGACCACGCAGGCGCTGCGTCACATCGTCAATCGGGAAGTGATCGGGAAGGCTGTACTGGTGTCGTAAGACTACTCGGCGCACGTTCTCACGTGCGCCGCTGAGTCCGGCCGTTGGTCAGTCCGGCAGCCCAAGCACCCGCTTGGCGAGAATGTTCCGCTGCACTTCATTGCTGCCGCTATAGATGCTGGCTGCGCGATGAAAGAGCCATTGGTTCACATCCGGATCACCGGGGACGTAAGCAAGCGGACCCCGCATTTCCAGCTGCAGATCATGATGCTCCTGTTGCAGCTCTGAACCACAGACCTTGAAGATCGAGGTCACGGCGCCGGGCGTTCCGCCATCCGATTCCTGGACTGCACGTCGCTGCGATAACCGAAAAGCCCGGTTGCGCATTTCATACGCCAGCAGTTTTTGTCGGAAATCCGCGTCGGCAATTCGACCATCACGGACACCAAAGGACTTGCGCGCCTGCTCAACAAGACTGTCGCTCTCAGTTCCCGCGCCACCGGAGACCAGCGATTCCATGCCACTGCGTTCGTGTTGCAGTAGCCGCTTGCCTACCGTCCAGCCATCATTCAATCGCCCAACAAGATCGTCCTTGCGCGCGACTGCGTTATCGAGGAATACCTGGTTGAACGGCGACTCGCCGCTGAGCAGGCGAATGGGTTTGATCGTAATCCCATGCTGGTCCATCGGCAGCAGGACAAAGCTGATGCCCTTCTGCTTGGGCGCATCTGCATCGGTGCGAACCAAACAGAACATCCAGTCGGCGTTGTGTGCACCAGAGGTCCAGATCTTTGAGCCATTGATGAGGTAGTGATCGCCCTTATCCTCCGCACGCGTGCGCAGACTGGCAAGGTCACTACCAGAACCCGGCTCACTGTAACCCTGACACCACTCCACTTCCGCGCGGGCGATGCGTGGCAGGTGTCTCTTCTTCTGCTCTTCGGTTCCAAACTCCAGCAGCGTCGGACCAATCATGCTGGTGCCAAAACTCGAGAGCGCGGGACGTGCGTGAATACGCCGCATCTCTTCCAGCACGACAACGTATTCATCCTTGGAGAGACCACCACCACCGTATTCCTTTGGCCAGTGCGGAACGGTCCAGCCGCGCTCCGTCATACGTTCGAGCCAGAGCAGCGTGTCCTTATCCTTGATCTTGATCTTCGTGCTGCCGTTGGAAACCGGCCCGGAACCGCGTGCTCCGGGCGGACAATTGGCCGCGAGCCAGGCGCGGGTTTCGGTACGGAAATTTTCTAGTGCGGACATGATGCTCTCCCTATTCCAGACCCGGGAGTATAACGAGGCGCCCGGCAAGTTGAAGCAGCGGGTATTCGCAAGTTCGTTTGCCTGACCACAATCCTCTACGGGCTAAGGTTTCGACGTAAATCCGACATGCTGTCGTAGTTCGAAGTCATTGCCTTCCGGATCTTTGAACGTGGCAACCCGATCCGGCACATTGGCCTGAGCCTCACGAAGCTCCGTCATGATGCCGCCGTGCAGTTCGATGCGTTTGCGCATCTCTTCAATGAGATCAACTTCCAGATTGAGGCCGGCATGGGGCATCGGCGCTTCTTCAACATGGCCCGGCGAAAGAATGTGCAGTGCAAGTTCGAACGTTTCGAAGCCAAGGGTGGTCCATCCCCTTGAGGCAAACGTTGGCGCGACCTCGAACACGGTCTCGTAGAAACTTCTGGCTCGACGCATGTCATGTACATAGTGGATGAATATGGGCTTTCGGCCTCTCATCGGTACCTCCTGTGATGTGGGGTATCACTTCTTCTTGCGGGCTCCGACACCCGGCTTCTTCAGATGATAGGTAAAGGACGCTGCAATGCACTCCGCCAAGGCATCCGTCGAAAGTCCTTCTTCCAGCGAAAAGACCAGCGCCCGATTGCCCTCGAACTCGAAGTCGTTTGGAAACATCGCTCTGAAAGTTTCAACCAGATTGGTCTGGCAAAGAAAGTACATCGCATAGTGCGACGGGTCTTTCTTTTTCAAATCGATACGAACGGCACAACCACTCTTGTTCCGAGGCGTGTAGGCAGGCTCACCCCACTTCAGGGATTCCTCAAGTTCGCCAACACCTTGGGTTGCAGCGGCCGTCTTGAACACGAGCTCTCTGAGGGCCATGAGTTTGCGGCGTGCTTTCGGCGGGTAAGCGTCGAATTTCGCGGCCACTTCAACACTGGTAAAGGGCTTCATCTGTATCTCTCGATGTCATGTTGAATTCTCGGCTAGCCGCCCTCATACGCTGACAATACTGTCCACGTTGGTTTTTCCTTGGCGAAACTCAGCCCAGTCGAGATGAGGTCGTGCGGGGTTGAGATGCAAGCCAATGCCATATGAACTTCGTTCGGCCACTTGGTGGACCGGAACAGGATGCGGGTTCCGCATTCGGAACAAAACCCTCTCTCCGATTCGGCGCTTGAGCGGTACCAGCGAAGCAACGACTCGCCACGGTCCAACGAGAACTCAGGCGTCTTGACGCCAACCCATCCGACCGCTGAAGCACCATGCGCAATGCGACAGGACTCACACACACATTCCTTGACGAACCTGGGGTGGCCCGCAAAGGAAAATTCAACTGATCGGCACATGCAGGAGCCCGTATACCGCATCTTCATCTTTCTCGTTCATCAACGTGAAACCTGTGCAAAATGCGGTGTGCGACAGGGGCCAGGACGATTCCTGATACCAGGACCACCGCAAGACCTGAGTAAAGCGCGTAGAAGCCCGCGAACAACTTGCCGCTTTCTGTCGCTAGTATGTCGACCGGCCCCATTCCGCCCAGCAGCATTGATGCATTCAGAAAGCTGTCGAGCCAGCTGAGGTGCTCAAGTTTGTGATAGCCAAACATGCCGGCGGCAAACGAGAGCACAATAAAGCCCACTGCAACTCCAGCACTCGCCAACATTCGGGACACGAATTGTTCTACCGGAAGCAAGGCCTCGCTGTGCTGCTCGAATATGGGGAGGACTTTTTTCATGGGTCTCCTAACGTATGTCGCGGCGCGTGAAGTTCCTTGAGCTGTGCCGCTTCTGATCGAGCGGATACCTCAAAGCGATTGTCCAGGTAGGGGTGGTTTCCCTGAAACCGCTGCAACACGCTCTCCAGGGGATAGGCGATAAAAAACACCAGCCCCCATTTTTCATATTGAGCGACGTGCGCCCTTTCATGAGCGCGAAGCAGGTTTTGATATTCCTCACTTTGAGCGATCACCACATGTCCAAAGGTGATGGCGGCATAGGGGAGACGCGCCAATGCCTCGGTCACCCTTGCGCTTCGTGGACGAAGGGAAATCTCGAGAACACCGCTGAAGACGTTGACTGTCGCGCCTAACAGGACGGCAATAAAACCCGCAAAAATGCCGAGAGATGTTGCCGGTGAGGCCCAGATGTACTTGATGACTGTGGAAAAGGATCGCTTGTACATCGTCGCCGACTTTCAGGCTCGATTCCAGCAACAGGAAGTCTCTGTCACGTTGTTCACCCTCACACCATCTTGCTGAGCGATCATCATATTCCATCACCACGGTGCGCTATAGA
>CAMDVY010000150.1 GCA_945878745.1 Klebsiella pneumoniae
ACTCAACAACACCTGCCCTGGGCTTTGACAAGGTTCGAGTACCGGGTGAGCCTGAACAGGAAACGATGACCGCACGATTGAAGAGCGGGATCGAGATTGACGAAAGCTCATGGACTGGGATCATCAAGGCAGCACAGCGCGTCGGTGTAACCAGCCCCTGAGAAAGTTAGTCAGCATCGCTTCAAAACCCAGATCGCCCCGATCAGGTTGTCTTCCATGTAGGCATACTGATCTTCTTGAGCTTTTGCGAATGCGAACAGCGCCTGGGCGTTCAGGGGATTGCTCCTGGCCAGCGCTGAAGCTCGATTGCCGATGGAGTCCGCCTCTCGGGAATCCTCTTCGTCATCAGCTTCTTCGATCACTTCATGAATCAGCTCATCACCATGTGTCGTGAGTCGCCGTCGGGTTTCTTCCAGACGCGCATAGTTTTCAAAACCATCGAATTGCGTCGATCCAGACTCGCTGACAAAGGCATCGCTGATGACCATGTAACCGCCAGGACGAACATAGCGGCGCACAGCGTCGATCGTTGTTTCGAGAGGTCCCAGCACATCGCCGAGCGCGGCGCAGACGGCCACGTCGAACTCACCAACCTGTTCAGCCATATTGAGGACATCACCGTGCACAAATCGACAATGTCCGATGACCCCGGCAGCTTCTGTTAACGTCCGTGATGAAATGACGAAGGGTTCAAACAGCTCGACACCGACTGTCTCGAATCCAGTTTCCCTGGCTATTTCCAGGGCTACGGCGCCTTTGCCACTACCCAGATCCACCACGCGGGCACCAACCGGAAGATCCAGTCCGCGTATCACATCGACAATGAGTTCGGCATCACTGCCAAGTTCGTCAAAATCAGCCAGCAACTCGGCTGCGTACGGCAGCAGGGAGACATCCATCTCCAGCGCATAGGCGATCATTTCTTCTGGTGATCTCATCGCTATCAATTGACCTCAATCTTCACCGAAGACCGCTACCATCGGGCAAGGATCACAGGCATCACCATCACACAATCGACAGATCCACAGTGCGTGCGCTTCGTCTTCTACATTGGTCTCGAGCAGCTTTCGGGAGAGTGATTCAAGAGCGTTGCGCTCACCTGGGTCGAGTTTGTCCAACAGCCCATCAAGCACCTGCGCCCGAGTCGCCAAGGCCTTGCGAACCATCTGCTTTCCGGTCCGAGTCAGCTCCAGACTGACCACTCTTGCGTCAACACCCGCTGCGCGGCTGATCAGTCCCTGGTCAACCAGACCACCGACCAGACGCACAACGGTGGAATGTGAACGACGCAGTGTCGTTGCCAGAAAATCAATGGACTCACCCGGGGCATGGGCGACCGAAACCAGTGCGCCAACGGCGATGCTGCCAAGAGCCGTCACCGATTCCACGGCCTGCGCGATCTCATCGGCAACAAACAGCGATACAGCCCCAAACAGGTTACTCAACGCAATCGCCTCCGGTGGCCAGGGACATTCGCGCGCAGCGAAGCCGACTGACGGCAGATCATTGCGCGTGCTTTCCTGGACCGGAGTCAGGCCAGTTCTGATCAGAAGCTGCAATCAACGCGTCTCGTTCAGCAAGCCATGTCTTGCGTGTATCCATGTCGAAATTCAGAAATAACCGATCACCTACCACAGTAAAGGCCTCCGGATCACCGTTCGCCGTATAGTTGTTGGCCATGGCATAGGCGCAGTAACCACCATATGCCGGAACGTATCGCTTCGGGTCAGCCAGAAACGTCTGCCGATTGCCGTCACTGGTAAAAGACCACTTCGCACCACCCCACTGGGTGCTCACTTTTTCGTTTCCCCGTACTGCCTTGCCACTGACAAAGTACTCAACCGGATCAAAGCCATCCAGTGCACCTTGCCGGGTGATGAAGATTGGATCTGTGGCGAACAACCCAACTGAATTCACCACGTAGGCACCAGCGGCGGCCAGCACCAGGCCAACTCCCAGAAACACCTTGGCATATCTACGCACGATCGACCTCCTGACCGTCTGCTTCTTTATGTATGTATACTGCATACATTATCAAAGAAAAACAACGGGGGCAGATCAACGCCCGAGATTTCTCCTGAACAAGTCAAACAGCCGTTCCCAATGCCGTTCTGCCGACGACTTGTCGTACAGGCTGGCTCGTTGCGGAAACACGAATCCATGGTGTGTTCCCGGATACCACTCGATGCGATAGCGAGCCCCGCTGTTCGCAAGCCACGCATCAAGTCCGGCGATCAGATCTTTTGGTGCCCACTCATCGGTCTCGGCGCATCCGAAGTAGAGTTCGCCTTTGATCTTGCTGGCATTCCGGTGCGGAGAATCCGCGGCATCTGAATACAGCCGCACACCATGTATGGACGCAGCAGCTGTTATCCGATCCGACAACGCCGCTGCCACGGCAAACGCAAACGGACCACTCATGCAGTACCCCACGCAGCCAACTGCACCAGATCGCGCGGCCGGGTCGGAGGCTGCATGTTCGAGCAGCGCACAAGCGTCATCACAGACCATCGCATTGGAGAGTGAATTCATATGTCCGAACATCTCAGGCCGTTTATCCGGTGTCATGACAAATTCACGCACCCGACGATAGTAGAGATTGGGCAGCATGACGTAGTAGCCGACTGTCGCCAGTCGGCGAGCCATGTCATGCAGCTCTTCCCGCTTGCCCGGCGCATCCATGAGAAACAGGATCACCGGGCAAGGACCTCCCTCTTCCGGATGTACTATGAACGTGTTGACCTTGCCGTCTGATGTGGTGATATCAAGTTCATGTTCAACCATTGGACTGCCCCGTCTTCCGATCCTCGTTCCGCGCTTTACCGCATACCAAAATCAAACCCATCCCCACGCTGATAGCTTCGCAGGATGCGGGTCGCCGTGTTTTGTACGTGTACTTCATCGGCACCATCATAGATACGCGCAAAACGAGCGTGCCGATACATGCGCTCCAGCGGCGTATCTTCTGTGACACCCAGCGCACCGTGCACCTGAATTGCCCGGTCGATGACGTTGTGCAGCATCTGCGCACCAAATACCTTGATGAGCCCGATCTCCACTCGCGCCTCGTCTCCCTGGTCGATCTTCTGCGCTGCATGCAGGGTCAATAGGCGACTGGCCTGTATTTCAGCGGCGGAATCAAAAATGAACTTCTGGATCTGCTGGTGCTCGCCCAGCGTCTTGCCAAAAGCAACACGCGAATTGGCACGATTGCACATGAGATCGAAGGCACGTTGCGCCTGTCCCAACCAGCGCATGCAGTGGAAGATCCGGCCTGGCCCAAGGCGTTGCTGGGCGATCTTGAAGCCCTGACCCCGCGGCCCCAACAGATTGGCTTTGGGGACACGAACGTTGTCATAAACCACTTCATAGTGACCATCCGCCTGTCCCATTACCTTCACATCGCGAATGATGTTGTAGCCAGGCGTGCTGGTAGGCACAACGATCATGGAGAATGCCTGATGATGGGGTGTGCCATCGGGCTCAGTGCGCGCCATGCACGTGGTGTACGCGGCATTGCCTGCGCCCGAGGTAAACCACTTGCGACCATTGATCACCCATTCATCGCCAACCAGCTCTCCGCGGGTCTGCAACTGCGTCGGATCGGAACTGGCCACGCCCGGTTCAGTCATGCCAAAACTGGGGAACACATCACCATCAACCAGCGGCTTCAGATACTTCTCACGCCACTCCGGGTTCGCATAACGGTGCAGCATGATGGAGTCCTGCAGGCTATGTGTACCCAGCGCTACCATCGCAATTTCAGATCGGCCGACCACTTCATTGATGAAGACGTAGTCCATGAACGGCAGGCCACCACCACCAATTTCTTCGGGGTGGCCGAGAGCCCACATCCCTTCTGCCTTGGCCTTGTTCATGAGCCCACGCAGTACATCGCCACGTCGGGAGCTGACTTTGTTCTCGAGAAGCTCCTTCTCGACCGGATAGACCTCCTGCTCGATGAACTGGAGCACCTTGTTCCGTAACGGCTGGATGTGTTCGGGAATGGACAGATTGAGCATTGCCTGTGACATGGTTTCCCCTCTCTTCACTTGGGTGAGTTGCGAATGGTTGTCCAGAGTGTACGCGGCGATGAGTGGACTGGGGATAGCGCGTGGGCTATCGTGCCGCCAAATCAGCGGTCCGGACTCAAGTGCAGGGAAATGATCTAAAACGAGCGGGCCTCAAGGTCACGCTGCCCAGACTCAAGGTGCTGGAAGTCCTGGAGCGGGCCAATCCTCACCATCTGTCCGCGGAGGATGTCTACAAGAAGCTGATCGAATCCGACGATTCCGTCGGGCTCGCCACGGTTTATCGCGTACTGACCCAGTTTGAAACCGCCGGCATCGTCGAACGCCACAATTTCGACGACGGGCACTCGGTGTACGAACTCGCCACCGACGACCATCACGACCATATGGTGGACGTGGATAGCGGGCAGGTCATGGAATTCGTCAGTGAGCGCATCGAGGCGTTGCAGCGGGAAATCGCCGCCGAGCATGGCTTCGATCTGGTCGACCACGAATTGGTTCTCTACGTCAGAAAACCACGTCGCTGACGGCGGCAACAAATCTCTCATTGCAAATGAGAATTAGTTGCATTTAAATCCACTCCCTTCTTTTTTCTCGGGCAGGCAAATCCGTGTCGGCCAAACCGGTGGTGACCCAAGCCCAGTCGATGCGTGATCTCGTAGTGGGCGATCGCGCAACCGTTGTCGGTTTTGTCAATCGTACTGCCTACGTTGAGAGCCTGCTGCGACTGGGTCTGATTCCTGGTACCGAGTTCGAAGTCCTGCGCAAAGCGCCGCTGGGTGATCCGCTCGAGATCAGGTTTCGTGGCTACGCATTGGCGCTGCGCCCTTCGGAAGCCGGCGATCTGCTGGTACAAAAGCGATGACTGCTACCGGCCCCATCGCTCTGGTTGGTAATCCGAACAGCGGCAAGACGACCCTGTTCAACGCACTCACCGGGTCCCACCAGCACGTCGGCAACTGGCCAGGTGTCACTGTCGAAAAGAAGTCAGGTCACTACAAACATGGCGGTCGGCAGGTTGAGGTCATCGATCTGCCCGGCACATACAGCCTGGCTGGTACCGCTGAATCGCTGGATGAACGCATTACCCAGGACTTTCTCCAGTCCACCCCGTGCGCTGCAATCGTCAACGTCATCGATGCATCGAGCCTGGCCCGTGGCCTGTATCTGACACTGCAACTCATCGAAGCCAGCCTGCCCGTGGTGGTAGCCCTCAACATGATGGACGTTGCCGACCAGCATGGCATGCACATCGACGCCACCGCCTTGGGCAATGCACTGGGCTGCCCGGTGGTGTGCATCATTGCCAGCCGCGCTGAAGGCATTGGCGTGCTGCGCGATGCAGTCGAACACGTCAATGCGCATCCTGCCCGCCACGTGCCGTTATTTGCATCCCCCGAAGCACGTTATGCGCACGTGGATCAGCTTGTTTTAGCGTGTGTGCAGCAATCGAAAATAGAGAGCACGCTGACTGAACGCATCGACCGCGTCGTGCTCAATCGTTATCTCGCATTCCCAATCTTTCTGGCCGCGATGTATCTGATGTTCATGTTCTCGATCAACGTCGGTTCAGCGTTCATCGACTGGTTTGATGGCATGGGTACGGTGCTGTTTGTCGAGGCACCACGCCAGTTGATGCTGCATATTGGCTTGCCGGAATGGCTGACCGTGCTGCTGGCCGACGGTGTCGGCGGTGGCATCCAGCTGGTTGGCACTTTCATACCGGTGATCGGTTGTCTGTTTCTGGCGCTGTCTTTCCTCGAAGACTCGGGCTACATCGCACGCGTTGCCTTCATCGTTGATCGACTGATGAAACGATTGGGTTTGCCAGGAAAATCATTCGTGCCGCTGATCGTTGGCTTTGGCTGCAACGTGCCGGCGGTGATGGCCACACGCGCGCTCGATCGGGAACCCGATCGCATCCTCACCACCATCATGGCGCCATATATGTCCTGTGGCGCTCGACTCACGGTGTACGCCCTGTTCGCCACTGCGTTTTTTCCGACTGGCGGGCAAAACGTCGTTTTTGCACTGTACTTCATTGGCGTTGCCGTGGCCGTCCTCTCCGCACTGGTCGTTCGCCGCTATCTGATCGCCGTGCCACATGGCGTGTTCATTCTGGAATTGCCGTCCTATCACATGCCTACGCTGAGGGGTCTGACCTTGCAGACGTGGCAGCGCCTGAAAGGCTTCGTGCTGCGCGCAGGCAAAGCCATCGTCATAGTGGTGATACTGCTGAACACAGCCAATTCCATCGGAACCGATGGCAGCTTTGGCAACCAGAACTCGGAGCGGTCGGTGCTCAGCGCCATCGGCAAGTCCATCACGCCGCTGTTCCACCCGTTGGGAATCGAAGAACATAACTGGCCGGCAACCGTTGGCATCTTCACAGGGATCTTCGCGAAAGAGGTGGTAGTCGGAACCCTGGACGCGCTCTACGC
Organism: Klebsiella pneumoniae; assembly: GCA_945878745.1. Classification (GTDB taxonomy): domain Bacteria; phylum Pseudomonadota; class Gammaproteobacteria; order Pseudomonadales; family Azotimanducaceae; genus SYFY01. The sequence continues at coordinate 6,473 of CAMDVY010000150.1, forward strand.
CCCGCGCTCAAACGATGGGGATTACGACCTCGTCGCTGGTGTCAGCGAAGCATTTGCATCAGTCCCGCGAAACCTCGCCGATATTCGTGATCTGGTGCTCGACCCTCTGGGCCTGGACCTTGGTGATACGACTGATATCGCAGCTCAAGTCGAAGCCCAGGCGATCGAGATCAGTACCATCGGCGCCATGCAAGCTGGCTTCAACGGCCGGATCGGCGCATTTGCCTACTTGTTGTTCATTCTCCTCTACATGCCTTGTGTGGCCACCATCGGTGTCATCTTCAAGGAGATCGGTGCGTTCTGGGCCGCCTTCAGCACGTTGTGGTCAGTCACCGTCGCCTATGCGGTCAGCGTGATCGTCTATCAGCTGGCGGGGGGCGCGGCCGATCTGACCTCCGCACTGATGACGATCATCCCTGTTGCAGCTGGTGCCGGCCTTGCGTTCTGGGGATTGATCCGCTGGGGGAGAAGACGACAGGCACGCCTGATTCCCGTCATCCAGATCCACTGACACGCAGCCGGCTTGCGCCGGGAAATTGACACCGCAAATGTGAAGTCGGTCACGGTGCGAGTGCGATCACCCGCTAGTGTAGTGCTGCATTCTGTTTAGAGCTTAACTTCGAATTCGCGCGAATAACCTTTTGCAGGATGTCCTGAGCGCTCTTGGTCCATATGAACGGTTTGGGTTGAGTGTTGTGTTTCGCGATGTAGTCCTCGATTGCC
>CAMDVY010000151.1 GCA_945878745.1 Klebsiella pneumoniae
ACCAGTTGTCCCGCCGGCCGCAGAGCAGCGCGGCGGCGGTCGAGTTCGGTCATTCCGTGGTCGGGACCGATTGAAGCCGAGCCGGTCAGCACCGGTGTGCCGTCGCGCTTTTCGGCGAAGATCGACGCCATGGTTGCACCAGCTGGAACCTGTTCAACAAAGGCGCGCACGTCTTCGCCTTCAACCACCATGTTCTGGTAATGCACACTGATGCAGCCTCGTTCGAACCAGGCGTTGCCGAACTGCGCATGTAACAGGGGAACAAACTGACTGAAGTGGGTCGGTCCTTCGATGGGCGCGCCGGAGAAGCCGAGTTTCTCCGCCATCGCATCATCGTGAATCGACACGTGGCCGTCGTATTCCTGGTGCGCCAGCATCTGGCGTGGCTTGCGGAACTCGCCGCAGAGAAAGGTCTTTGAGTTGAACACAAGTTCCATCGATTGGCTCCGGCAGAAAACACCTGAAGGCCCGGATCATAACCCGGACTTCACGCTGCTGGCTTCAGCTCAGTGGCCCGTCAGAATCACGCGCTCCTGGTCGCTGGGAACATAGAAATATGATCCCGGCCTGAATTCATAACCCAGATCACCCAGCAATCTGCGTTGTCGTTGAGTGCAGCGCTCGAGCACTTCCGGCACAGCGGCAAAGTCATACCAGCGGATGAACATCTGACAGTAGTTGTACAACAAGGTCTTGCGTGCGTTGCCTGAGTGGTTCGGTGCTGGACCATGCCACAGTGCATGGGAGAAGAGATAACAATCACCAGCCTTGCCGGGCAACTGTACTGCGCCGGGCGAATTTGGATGCAGGGGAGGGCTCAGGCGGCCTGGAAATGGCCGCATGTGGCTGCCTGGAAAGACGGTGAAGGCGCTGGCGTCATGGCCGTTCACATCGGAAAGCAGGTACAACGCCTTCATGGCCAGAGGCCGGCTGGTTTCAGTGACGCGAATTTCGCGTAGCGCTTCACCACCGTCGGTGTGGATGTATCCGGGAAACTGCGACGTGGACTGACGAACGATGGCCTGCGTCATCGACAGCAGCAGATGGGGTCCCATGATGTCGACGATGAGATCGAAGATCTGCGGGTGATCGATCAAGTCGATAAACGACTGGTCGTAGGGCAACAGATCACGCCTGTCCATGAACCCCTCTGGATCAGTGTCCTTTGCTTGTGGCAGCCAGGTGTAGTGACCGATGGTCGAGTTGACGGGCTTGCCCGGCTCCCATCCTGGCAACAGACGGATGCGATCAAGTTCGTTGCTGAAGTGTCCGACCTCGGTGGGTGTCAGCGCCCCTTCAAGATGCAGGTAGCCGTCCACAGACCACTGGCGTCGCTGTTCATCTGTCAGCTTGAGCATGTCGTTCACCTGGCGATGGAAGGAAACATGATTGTCCTGCGCAGCGAATCATCAGCCGCAAGGCGGGCTGAATCAAGTCGGAGCGGGCCGTCGGAGCGGTCCCCCGCAGAATCCGTCTCTATCGAGCGTCCTGTTTCACCTGCCTGTCACGAAAGCAGCCGAAGATGCCGGCATGCATGTGGCAACCTTTACATCGCTTTGTCCTGAGCAGCTGAATCAGGCCTTCCGTTCACTTGGATCTGGTGACCGGAGTGAGGTGCGGTTTCAGGCGGAACGTTCTCCGCCAAAGTTCTATCTGAATCACTTACCCGTCACGATGGCGCCGGCTGCGGAGTTGGACATTCAGCGTCAGTCGGGCGGTTCAACGGTTGTGCTCAGACTGATGTGGGGGCCACTGCCGGCGCCTTTTCCGCGGGCGATGGTTGGCGCCGGTCTGATTGGCGGTATCTTGCTGGCAACCCTTGGACCCTCTGGATGGTTGACGCTGGCGTTAGCCGGCTTGTTGGCCGTGATACCAGCTGCGGCGCTGATGTATCAGAAGCGAGGTGAGGCTCGATTGCAATCTGTGCTGGCAACGCTGATTGGGTCCAAAGGGTTTTTTGATCAAGCGCACTGAACCTGCCCCACCTTCATCACAGCCCCAATACCTCCTTGGCAATGATGTTGTGCTGCACCTCGCTGCTGCCTCCGGCGATCGTATAGCCACGATGGTGGTAGCGCCCCGAGGCGATGTACTCCACATCTCGTGGTCCCACGGAAGGTGAATTGCCTGCGCCGTCTTGCGGAATCACCCACTTGTCAGCGATTTCGAACAGGAGCTCGTCAAAAGCCTGCACCAGCGTTGAGCCCAGCAGTTTGAGCATCGACGGCTCACCGTCGATGGTGCCGCCGCGATCTGCCAGCGTCAGCAGGCGCAGGCTCGACGCTTCCAGTGCTTCCAGCCGTATGTGCAGCGCTGCGAGCTGCCTGCGGATTGCGTCGGTTCCGGGCTGCAGGTCGAGTGTTTCATGCACCCGTGCCAGTAAACGTCGATTCTCTGCAACGCGGGACACCATCAGTCGTTCATCACCCAGCAGGCTCTTGGCGACTGTCCAGCCACGGTCTTCCTCGCCAAGTCGATTGGTGACAGGCACACGCACGTTGTCGAAAAACACCTGGTTCCACAGGCGCTTGCCGTTGAACGCATACAGCGGCGTCACGGTGACGCCAGGACTGTGCATGTCGATCAACAGGAAACTGATGCCCCGTTGCATCTGCACACCAGGATTGGTGCGCACCAGGCAGAAGATCCAGTCCGCGTTCTCCGCGCCACTGGTCCAGGTTTTTTGTCCGTTGACGATGTAGTCATCACCATCGCGCTCTGCGCGTGTTGCCAGTGACGCCAGATCCGATCCCGCCTGCGGTTCCGAGTAACCTTGACACCACCAGAGTTCGGCGCGCCGGGTGGCAGGCAGAAACCTAGCCTTCTGGGAGGCAGAACCATAACGGATGATTGCCGGTCCAACCATGTTAGAGCCAAATCCTGATAGCGGTGGCGCGTGGGCTGCACGGCAGGCAACATCGAACAGATACCGCTCTACCAGAGACCAGCCGGTGCCACCGTGTTCGGTTGGCCAGTGTGGTGCGGCCCAGCCTCGTGCGTCGAGGCGCTGGGTCCAGTGGGTCAGCTCATCGCGGCCGACACTGGCACCTCGGCGTACCTTGTCAGCGAGTTCTGCCGGAAGTTCTGCACGCAGAAAGTCGTCGAATGCCTGGCGCAGCTTGAGTTGTTCGTTGGTCAGTGAACTACGCATGGCGGCCTCCGGCCTTGGGTGCGGGTTGCAGCGATGCGGGCGGTCGAGGTGATGAATCGCTGGTACTGGTGAATCGATCAAACCAGGCATCTGCCGTGTGATCAAGCCGCGCACGCAGCCCTGCCTTGATGCGTTGCAGGGCACCTGCAGGATAACTCGCCAGCCGCTCACTCAAACGCGTGGCTTCGTTCAATACCTGATCATCACGTACGCAGGTATTGGCAAGGCCAATCCGCAGCAACTGGGCGCCGTTCAGTCGATCGCCGATCAGTGCTATCTCCGCGCTGACCGATTCCGGATGGCGCAGGCTCAGCCATGCCAGGTTGTACGGCGCGGCCATGCCGATCTGTACTTCGCCCACCTGAAGGAAGGACTCTTCTCCCACCACCAGCAGATCGCAGGCGATGGCGAGCGCCGCGCCGCCATTGATTGCAAACCGTTCGAGGGCGCCGATGATCGGCTTGTTGAAGTTGAACAACGCCCGATGCGCGCCACGCCACAACACAGGGAACTGGTTCAGCCACTCAGGTTTTGGGTCCGCGTTGAACGCTTTGAGATCCAGCCCGGAGCAGAACGCGCCACCCGCGCCGCGCAGGAGCACCAGGTTCACCTGGTCGTCATCGGCCAACTGGTTCAGCGCAGATGCCAGGTCCTGCCCCATGGGGCCGATGATGGCGTTCTTGCGGTCCGGTCGCGACAGGATGACTTCGGCCCAGCCGGTATGGTGTACGACCTGAACGCAGGCTGGGTCGGGAGGAGAGACTGCGGAACTCATGAGCAGGGCGTCCTGTGCATCGGTGAATTGTTCCCCATCTTTGAGGAAGCAGGGCCGGCTTTCCAGTCCTGCCGGTTCCTGCTACTTTAAAACCCGTTTTAATCCATGATCAGCACATGACCAGTTGGGAAACGGCCAAAAGCCAGCGACGGGATGACATTGTGGCAGCTGCCAGGACGTTGATGCGTCGCTCTGGCGATGCGGCATTTTCCATGCGCACGCTGGCCGAAGAGGCCGGTGTGAGCATTGCCACCCCGTACAACCTGTTTGGTTCGAAACAAGCCATCCTCCTCGCCCTGCTGTCTGCGGATCTGGCGGATTACGAGGCGGCGCTTGCCAATCTGCATGCCGACGAGATCGAAGTGCTGTTTCGCGCGGTCTCGTTGATGACCGCGACGTTGCGGGCCGATCCCGAGTTCTATCGCAACGTACTGAGCGCGGTCAGTCGTGATGGCGGTCCAGAGTTCAGGTTCATGGTCAGCGGGCCACGGTACGTGCTGTGGAAGCGCTTGTTACGCGAAGCCACCGAAGCCGATCTGTTGCGAGCTGATGTGGATCCCGATGCGTTTGCCATCACTGTTACCCAGCAGATGTTTGCCAATGTGCAGAACTGGGCGCAGGGCCAGTTGAGTCTCGATGAGATGGATGCGCGGATGCGATTTGGTCTGGCATTGTCACTGTCTGCCATTGCAACACGCAGTGCTCGTGAGCAGGTACAGGCCAAACAGAAGTCTGCTGAAGCGATGATGCAGCGCATGTGGCGCAGTGCATTGGCCAGTCGACTTGAAGAAGGTCCGCTGGATGAAGAAACCCGAGCCGTGCTTGCCGATCAACTGGTGCACGTCGAAAACCAGTCTTTCAAGGAGTCCGCTTGAGTACGCAAACGTTGTCAACCATTCGCCGCTCCGTGTTTCCGGTGGCCGGAGACACGTGGGCCAGCATTGCCGCGCGAGTGCTGACTGGAACACCTGAGGCCGAAGGGGTTGGCCTGTTGCAGAGTTGGAACATGCATGTGTTCATGCGTCCGGCTGCGCCCGCTGGATCACCACGTTTTGGCAATCCAATTCTGCCCAGTGATGTGATCTTCATCGAAGCACCCAAGGCTTGATGATGAGCGCCGTGATCTCGGCCACCCGCGTGTCTGCGGCCCACGACGGCATCGCCGAACTCGTGGTGACCTTGCAGCATAAGGGCGGCGGATGTTCCGAAGTCATGCTGGATGAAATGGCGGCGTCTGCACTGCTCAGGTCTTGCGCAGCGAGCCACCCGGATGAGTTGTTAGGTGTCGGTTGGGAAAAGGTGCGTGATGCACTGGGTGTTTCCTGGAATCGATATCAGGTTTGATGGCATAAGATACTTTTTAGTGAGATGAGAAAACTGGAGCGATAGACATGCTGGATCTCGTGATCAGAAACGGTCTTGTGGTGGATGGGTCCGGTATGCCGGGATACAAGGCCGACATTGGTGTGCGCGGCGCGCGCATCGTTCGCATCGGACAAATCACCGAAGTCGGTCGGGACGAGGTGGATGCTGCTGGCAAGGTCGTGTCTCCGGGTTTCATCGACCCGCATACGCACTTTGACGCGCAGCTGTTGTGGGATGGCTTCGCCAAGCCTGCGCTGGAACACGGTGTCACCACGGTGGTTCCCGGCAACTGCTCGCTGTCTCTGGCGCCACTCAAGGCCAAGCATCGGATGAAACTGGTCGGCATGTTCAACCAGATTGAAGAAATGCCGAAAATCGCCTTTGAAACCGGCGTGGAATGGAACTGGGAGACATTCGAAGAATACGTGGCACGTATTCGCAAGGGTCTGGCCATCAATGTGGCGCCGCTGGTGGGCCACAGCCTGCTGCGCCTGTGGGTGATGGAAGAGGCATCCATGCAGCGCACAGCCACCCCGAACGAACTCAAGCAGATGCAGGATTTGCTGCACAAATGTCTGGATGCTGGCGCAGTCGGGTTATCCACCAGCTTTGTGGACATGGACGAAACGCTGCAACCCGTGCCCAGTCGATATGCTGACCAGATTGAACTGGAGGCGCTGTGTGAAGTACTGGGCAAATATGGGCGAATCCTGCAGATCGTGCCGGAGTTCTACGATGCCGATCTGACGATCGCACGGGTCGATCAGCTGGCAGAGCTGTCACTCAAGTTCGGTATCCCGACCACGTTTTCGCCCTTGTTTGTCAACGCTGACAACAGCAATGGTGTGCAACGCGTGATGACGCGGGTGGATGAACAGTTTGCTCGCGGCGCGCGGGTGTGGCCGCAAGTCCAGACACGTCCCATCGACATCAGCTTCTGTTTTGCCGTACCGAGTCTTCTTTTTATCCGCTTCCCAAGCTGGTATCGCGTCATGCGCTTTGGCAGCCATGCAGACATCCTTGCGGCGTTTCGTGATACCGAGCAACGCAAGAAGATGATCGCCGAGGCGGCCATGCTCAATGGTCTGTGGCCAAGGATCGTTCTGCGACAGGCCAGGAGCGAAGCCAATCAACCTTATGTCGGCATGACACTGGCAGAGATTGCGGTGCTTAGAGACACCACGCCGGTGGACGCAATGATCGATCTCTCCCTGGAAGAAGATCTCGATGCCCACTTTCTCGCTGCCAACATGGGCCACAACGACGATGATCGGGTAGGGAACCTGCTCGCGCATCCGCGTGTGCATGTGGGTGCCAGCGATGGGGGCGCGCACATCCTGTCCTTCTCCACGTATGGCGATACCGGTTTCCTGTTCAGCCAGTACGTGCGCAAGACCGGCAGTCTGACCCTGGAAGGCGCGGTGAAAAAGATCACGAGCGATACCGCCAGCATCTGGGGGCTGCAGGAGCGCGGGTTGTTGCAGAAAGGATATGTGGCCGATATCGCGGTGTTTGATGCAGCGTTGATTGATCGAGGTGTCGAGTACTACACCCAGGACGTTCCGGGTGACGGCTCTCGTTACGTGCGTGATGCGGTTGGGGTAGATACCGTCATTGTTGGCGGCAAGATTGCGTGGAGCCAGAAGCGTGGTTACGGCAATGAAGCGCAAGGAGAAATTCTGCCAGGAGCCAATCCATGAGCCTTGCGGATATCAAACAACGACGGGTTGTCACCAATGGCATCGAGCTGAATATTGCCGAGCAGGGGGAGGGGCCACTGGTGCTCATGCTGCACGGATTTCCAGAATCCTGGTACTCATGGCGTCATCAGTTCGCGCCGCTCGCCGCAGCGGGCTTTCACGCGGTCGCTCCTGACATGCGTGG
>CAMDVY010000152.1 GCA_945878745.1 Klebsiella pneumoniae
CAGACTGGATGCGCTTTGAGTCACTACAGGAAGCACTGGACCCACGCGACCCCATGCATACCGTAGAAGGACACCAGGCACCGGTCCGCGCCATCGTCATCGCACAAAAGCCATGAGCCTCTTTCTCTTGAGCTTTTCTCTCTTGAGCCCCGCGCCCTTCGCTCTCCTCACGCAATTTTCTCACCATTCAATCAAGGAGACCAAGCCATGATCCTCTACTACGCACCGCACTCCTGCGCCGTTGCATCACATATCGCGCTGGAGACCGCCGGCGCGAACTACGAGGCCCGACGCCTGGACTTTCGAACCAGCGAACAACGATCGCCTGCTTACCTTGAGATCAATCCCAAAGTTCGAGTGCCAGCACTCGTCACGGATCGCGGCGTCATTACCGAAACACCAGCTATCCTGGCCTACATCGCGCAGACGCATCCGCATGCCAACCTTGCGCCACTGAACGACCCTTTCCAGTTTGCACAGGTGCAGGCGTTCAACAGCTATCTCTGTGCCACGGTTCACGTAGCCCATGCTCACCGCATACGCGGTACACGCTGGGCGGATGACGATGCAGCCATCGCTTCGATGAAGAAGAAGGTTTCGCAGAACATGACAGACTGTTTTTCGCTGATCGAGAACGAGATGTTCAGCGGACCGTTCGTGTTCGGCGAGACTTACACCATCTCCGATATTTATCTCTACACACTCAGCACCTGGCTGGAGGGAGATGGTGTCGACATCAGGTTGTTTCCAAAGATCGCTGACTTCCAGATTCGCCTCGACGATAACCCGGCCATCCTTCGAGTATTGGCTGCGCAGAACAGCTAGCCTGCAGAAAAACTAGGACTCTGGCCAATCCCCAAGCGCGACTCGGCCGATGTACTCGTGTGCTTCCGCGGGCGCACCGGGCTGCATGAACGGGGCTGAGCGCACGTCCCGATACAGACGTGACAGCGTATTGGCCTGTGTAAACGACGAACCACCAACCACATCCATTGCCTTGTTGACACCATCGATCGCCGCCTTGTTGACGATCGCCTTTGCCGTCTGATAACGCTGCATCAACTCGTGAGACTCTTCCATCGACGGCGTCTTGCCTTCATGTCTGGCCGAAAAATCATCCACCCATCGTGTTGTCATCTGCAGCACACCACGACTGGTGGCCAGCAGCATCTCCAGTTCTGCAACAAGATGACGAACACCTGCACCGGCACCGATGACAACGCCCATGCGTTTCTGCGTGCGCCCTGCGTGCACAGCCAGATCACGCGCTGCTTCCAGAATCCCCAATGACGCCCCAACCAACGGCAGATTGGCCAGCGCCCGATTGACCAGCACACGAACGCTCCAGCGACCCCATGGCCCCGTCACCCTCAACTCACGCTTAGGGACGACAACATTGGTGAAACGAATGGACTGGCTGCCGGAGGCTCGCATGCCGAGCGCATCCCAATCGTCGTTCGGTGAAATGCCCTGGGTGTGAATGGGCAGAATGGTGGAAGCGATGTGATCACCTTCGGTATCGCGCAGGCGCACGTTCATCGCCAGATGTGATGCCACCGGCGACATCGTGACAAACATTTTTTCACCATTGATCACATAACCATCCGCGCTCACGGTTGCCTCCGTCAGCGGATGCAGGTTGTCAGTGCCCCGTTCGGTGGCGGTCGCACAGATCAGCATGTCACCACGCACCACCGCTTCAAGCGATTCACGTCCATAGCCGATCGTTGCGTATCCCTGGGCGATCCCGCGAGACACGCCCAGGTGCATGTTGGTGGCGATGGCAACGGAAGCATCGGCCCGCGCCAGCGCGGCAATCGCGAGCGTCCAATCGTGCACCGAGTTGAGACCGAATCCACCCAGCGCCTCCGGTACAAACGCAGCCGTAACCTTCGCCGCAACAAGGTCGCGAAAGTTGTCCGCATTCATGCGTCCGGCACGATCGGCAGCCGGAGCGCGTTCAGCCAGCGAAGGTGAAACACTGGCACAAGCTTCGAGGAGCTTTTTGCCGGCGGGAGTCATCGCTTCCATCACCAGCGGGTTTCCATCAGACACGTTGAACAACTCTCAAAGAACGCAACAAATCATATGACAGGTTTTCATTTCGAGCCTTGGTGGTCATCAAGATTCAAACCCCTGGTTTCCGACAACAAGAACACACAAATGAGCGTCAACGCGGAAGCCACGGCGATGTACACCGAAACGTACACCGTCCCATAGGTCAGCCACAACGCGGTCGCAATCGTCGGCGCCAGCGCACCTCCCAGAATCGCACCGATCTGATAACCCAGAGATGCACCAGAGTATCGAACCTCTGTGCTGAACAGTTCAGCAAGAAACGCCGCCTGAGGGCCATACATCATCGACAGACACACCTGTCCAACGCTGATAGCCAACGCAATCCAGAGGAATTCGCCAGTATCAATCAATGGAAACAGCGCAAACGCCCACACACCGACCAGCACCGCGCCGAGCATGTACACCCCACGTCTGCCATGTCGATCCGACCAGATCGACGAGAGGAACAGCGCGGGAATTTGCGCAATGGAACCGATCAGCACCGCCATCAACATCGTGTCTCGAGGCAGGCCTACACCTGCGGGGCTGCTGCCATAAGCCACCACAAAGGCGATCAGGATATAGAACATGACCTGCACCGACAGGAAAGCGCCAGCGCCCAGAAAGATCTCCCGAGGGTGTTTGCGAAGCGCATCGAGCACAGGTGACCCACCACGTATGATTGATTTTCGCTCGCTACTCCCTTGAGGCTCCGCCTCCTTTCGACGTTGCAGTTCCTTGAATGCCGGTGTGTCCTCAAGATGGAGTTGAACATACATGCTCAGACCAATCAGGATCACGCTCATCAGAAAGGGAATCCGCCATCCCCAGGTGGTGAAGTCCTCTTCAGGCAGGACACCACTCACCAGGATGAAAGCGAGATTGGCCAGGATCACGCCCATCGGTGCACCGGCCTGGGCAAACGCACCGTAGTATCCCCGCTTGCCGGGAGGTGCGCTTTCAGTGACCAGTAACATGGCACCACCCCACTGCCCCCCAATGGCAAGCCCCTGCACGAATCTCAGAATCGTCAGGGCGATCGGTGCAGCAACACCAATGGTTTCATAGGTCGGCAGACAGCCGATGACCGTCGTGGCGCCACCCATCATCATCAGCGCAGTAACAAGCGCTTTCTTGCGACCCACCCGGTCACCAAAATGTCCAAACAGGATGCCGCCCACCGGGCGCGCCACAAAACCCACGGCGAAGGTACCGAAGGAGGCAATCAGCGCAGCCATCGGCGGCATGTCCGCCGGAAAAAACGCGGTGGGAAAAATCAGCGCAGCGGCCGTGCCGTACAGAAAAAAGTCGTACCACTCGATACTCGTACCAGCCAGAGAGGTCATTGCGACCTTGCGCATGGTTGGTTCGGGCGCGCTATGTGCTGTCATTACCCCAAGTCTCCCCGTTCATGTTTGCCCTGGCAGTCTGTCGGACTTGAGCGATCGTCCCACCGGCGCAGCAGATCAGTCTCAAGTCCGACAGGCTGCTCGCGTCACAAATCCATGGACGCAGCGTAACGCGGAACGACGCTGGCTGCGATGGTACACACCTCCTCAGTACCCACCTCCTCTATGGCGGCGCACGAACGGCAGGACTATCCTGTTGAACTTCAGGATGCCTGTTCGAAGAAACAAGCCATGAACCAAACCGCGCTCCACACCATCACGGTCCGCAGCATCGTCCTCAAACCATCGGCCGCGACGCCAAAATACTGGTTTGGTGGCCTGGCATTCGAAACTCACTTCTTCAACGCGCTCTCAAGCACCTTTCCTGAAGGCGAGCGCTTTTTCATCCAGAGTGTCCGACTCAGTAGCGGCAGCCTGACTGATCCCTTGCTCAAAGCGCAGGTCGCCGCATTCACCGGCCAGGAAGGTCAGCACAGTCTCGAACATGATGCGCATGTGCAGTTGCTGATCGACCAGGGATACGTGGCACTGACTCGCGGCAATGCGTTGATGCGCGCCGTTCTGCGCTGGTTCACCCGCCACCTGCCTCGGTACTCACTCGCTGCGACCACCGCGGTCGAGCACCTCACCGCTGTACTCGCCGAAGGGCTCATGCGTCATCCTGATCGATGGCTTGCGCCCATGTCAGCGGACATGCGCTTGTTGTGGCACTGGCACGCCATGGAAGAATCCGAGCACAAGGCGGTGGCGTTCGATGTGTATCAACAAACCGTCAAGAACACCACGCTCAGGCGTCTGGCGATGCTGAACATCCTGCCTGGATTGTTCACAGAAGTTTTGGTGCGGCAATGTTATTTCATGGCCAAGGATGGGCAACTCTTCGATGCAGCGCAGTGGCGTCGTGGTACGAGGTTCCTGTGGGGTCGCGACGGGATCTTGCGAATGCTCGTCCGCGGACATCACGCATTTTACAGGCGGGATTTTCATCCTTGGGAAACCGACAACACCGCACAGATTCAGAGCTTCCTCGAAAACCAGCACGAACTGTGGACAAGTCGGTGAACCCAGAACTGCTCGTTCAACTTACCTTCGATCGCTGCCGCGCCAACAACGAAGACGGTGGACTGAAATTTTCTGCCGATGCCTGCTCCCAGAATGACTTGAATACCGGCGAACGGTAGATCCCCTGGTTCAAATCGTTGGTGCGAACCCATTTATGAAGGCCCGCGAGCGAACGTATTTCCTTCGATGAAATTCGACGAATGATGTGTTCCGGACCGAGTTCACCTGGATGATGGAGTCCTGCTGCAGAAACGAGCTCTTTCAGCGTTTCCATGGTGGTTTTGTGAAAATCGTGCACTCGATCTGCCTTTTCAGGCACCACAAGCGCGCGCATGCGCGCTGGGTCCTGCGTCGTGACGCCAGTCGGACACTTCCCGGTATGACAGGTCTGCGCCTGCACGCAACCCAACGCAAACATGAACCCACGCGCCGAATTGCACCAATCCGCACCGAGCGCGAGCGTTCGCGCAATATCAAACGCCGAAATGACCTTACCGCTTGCGCCGACCTTGATCTTGTCCCGCAAGCCCGCCCCAACGAGCGCATTCTGTACCAGCATCAACCCTTCACGCAGGGGTGTACCAACGTGATCGGAGAACTCAATCGGCGCGGCCCCCGTACCACCCTCACCACCGTCGACCACGACAAAATCTGGCAGAATTTTTGTGTGCAGCATCGCCTTGACGATGGAGAACCACTCCCATGGGTGACCGATAGCCAGCTTGAAGCCAACAGGTTTGCCGCCAGACAATTCCCTGAGGGTTGCGACAAACTGTAGAAGTTCAACAGGTGTGCTGAACGCCGAGTGGCTTGCCGGCGAGATGCAATCAACCCCTTCCGGTACGCCACGCGCGCGGGCGATTTCACCGGAGACCTTTGAACCTGGCAATACGCCACCATGACCCGGCTTAGCGCCTTGTGAAAGTTTGATCTCGATCATCTTCACCTGGTCACTGACCGCGTTCTCCCGGAACTTCTGTGGATCGAAACGACCGTTGCCATCGCGACACCCGAAGTAGCCGCTGCCGATTTCCCACACCAGGTCACCACCACGTTCACGGTGCCACTTCGAAATCGAACCTTCGCCAGTATCGTGATAAAACCCACCACGTTTGGCGCCTTCATTGAGCGCCAGCACGGCGTTGGCGGACAACGAACCAAAACTCATTGCCGAAATGTTGAAAACGCTTGCCGAATACGGCTGTGTGCACTGCTCTCCACCAATCGTCACACGAAAGTCGTGACTGTCGATTTGCGTGGGCGCGACGGAGTGATTGATCCACTCGTACTGCGATTCATAAACATTCAGTTGAGTACCGAACGGACGCTTGTCGGCAACACCCTTCGCGCGCTGGTAAGCAAGCGAGCGTTGTGCACGGGAGAACGGTATCGCATCACTGTCCGACTCCATGAAATATTGACGGATTTCAGGTCGGATATATTCGAGGAAATATCGCATGTGTCCGATGACCGGATAGTTGCGACGGATCGCGCGCTTGGTCTGCAGGAAGTCCCACAACCCGACCAGCGTCAAACTGCCAAAGACGGCCGCACCTGCAAGCCACCACAGCGAAAAACGGGCAAGCTCAAGACACACCAGCGTGAGCAAGCCAAGTACTCCCCACGTCCAATACCGTTGCGGGATGATCGTTTCGCCACTATCGCTCATAAATCCCCTCCGTCATGGGATTGGTATCCAAGAGTTAGCCTAGTAGATTCCGGTCAAACTGCCCGGCGTTCCCTCAATCGAATCGTGCACGACCCTGCGCAGCGCGCGCGTACGCCCCTCGAGCAGGGCAACGCTTCTCACAACAGAAACTGCTCAACCGCTGCCACGTACGCCGCAAACTGTTCCCTGCGAAGATTGTGACCAGCGCTTTCTATTCGCGCCAGACTGATGTTCGGATTGAGGCCAGCCACCCTGGTCGCCGTTGCATCGCTGACCAGACCATCAAGGGAGCCGTCTGTGTACACGAGCAGGGTCGAACATTGCAGCTGTGAAACCGCCGGCGTCCAGTCGCCCAGATTCAGTTGTTCCATCGCGTCCGGCGATACCTGACGCTTCGACACCGCCCACGGGGCGAGTTCTTCGTCATGCCACGTTGGGTGGATGGCTCTGCCCTGTTCTGCAATCTGTGCTTCTGACATCGACATCATAGAAGTGACCCACGTTCGGAAAGCCTCTCGACGTGAGGCAGACGCAGTATTGGGTTTTGTAGTCGCAGTCCACGGGGGATCTTCCAGGATCAACCTGGAAACCAGTTGCGGGTATGACGCGGCTGTTGCCGCAGCGACACTTGCACCGACGGAATGACCGACGATAACTGCCGGTGCCAGATCCAGTGCAAGAATGATTGCAGCGAGGTCCTCTGCGAGCAGGTCGAGATCCCCACGCCCGAGCCCGGACTTGCCATGGTTGCGAGCATCTACCATGACCACGTCGAAACGTGATTCGAACGCTCCCGTAAAGCGCGACCAGCACAAACCGTTGTCAGTGAAGCCGTGCACCAGCACCATCTTCGGCAGGTGGGCACCCCCTGTTCGATAGTAGTGAAGCGTGATCCCTATGGATTCAACGTCGCCTTCGGACCACTCACGCATGTCGATTCCTGTTATGGGCAACCTCAGTATCCT
>CAMDVY010000153.1 GCA_945878745.1 Klebsiella pneumoniae
CCAAGCTCACTTCAGGCAGCAGCTCGCAGACGAGGGGGAGATCAAAACATGGCGGCAATGCTCGCGCCGTATCGTGTCCTGGACTTCACGGATCACCGCGGTGAACTTGGGCCCATGCTGATGGGTGATCTCGGCGCCGATGTCATTCGGGTGGAGGCGCCGGAAGGCAACCCGTCGCGGCGCATGCCACCGTTCGCGCCAGATGAAGGGGCTGATCCGGTCAGCCTGTCATTCATCGCGTTCAACCGTAACAAGCGTTCCATCATGCTGGATCCGGCCAGCGCGCAGGATGGAGAAACCCTCGCCGAACTCATTCGCCGCAGCGACTTCATCTTCGAATCCGCCCGGCCGAGTCTGCTCGCCCGTTATCGCATCACCTTCGAACGCGCGCGCGAGCTGAATCCGCACATTGTCTTCGTCCGTCTGACGCCGTTTGGCGATGATGGCCCGTGGGCGGATCTGCATGCATCGGACCTGGTGATTGCGGCGCTGGGCGGGCCGGTGGCGCTACAAGGTCAGCCGGACCGCGCACCGGTGCGGCTGAGTGTGCCGCAGGTCTGGCGTCACGCTGGCGCGGAAGCTGTTGCAGGCGCGCTGGTTGCCCATGCACGTGTTCGCGCCGGTGGCGAAGCACAGTTTGTCGATGTGTCGGCACAGGCCACCATGACCTGGACCATGCTGAACGCCATGGACGCCCACGCCATCCAGGGTTTTGATTTCGAGCGTGGCTCGGACGTGGCGCGACTGGAAATCCTGCATCCGGTTGCCGATGGTTACCTGATCGCCATCCCGCACAGCAAGGTCATGCGGCCGATGACCGAACGGCTCATCGAAGAAGGTATCGCGCAACCCTGGTTGCGAGACGTGGACTGGCTTGTTTACGACCAGAACATCCAGGACCCGGAGCAGAAGCCGCTAAACCTTGCAGAGAGCCTCAGAATGCTGCGAGCCCTGCTGCTGTGTTACCCGCGTCAGCACTGGTTTGAGTTCGGGCTCGACCGTCGTATCACCCTGGCGCCCGTCAATACCCTGGATGAACTGCTGGCCTTCAACCATCTCGAAGATCGGCAGTACTGGTTCCGCAAGCCTGCAGGTGGCAAAGCTTCCGTTCGTTTCCCCGGTCTGTGGGTGAAATCACCGACGAATCCGCTGCATGTGACTCGTGATGCGCCAGCGCTCGACGAACATGGTGATGAGATTCGCAACGCGTTGAGGCAGCCCTCGCCGGCGCACTCGACCCCGGCAAAGGCTGAGGCCCTGCCGCTGCCTTTTGCAGGAGTGAAGGTCACGGATTTCGCCTGGGTCGGTGTCGGTCCCATCTCGTCCAAGTATCTGGCCGACCATGGTGCCACCGTGGTGCGGGTTGAATCCGAGAACCGGCCAGACGTGCTGCGCGGCGCAACGCCGTTCAAGGATGCGCAGCCCGGCTGGAATCGCTCGCAGTTCTACGGCGACTTCAACACCTCGAAACTCAGCCTGGCACTGGATCTCAAATCACAACATGCCATCGACATCGCCAAGCGTCTGATTGTCGATTCCGATGTGTTCATCGAGAGTTTTGCGCCCGGCGCGATTACCCGCATGGGGCTCGGTTATGACGTGGTGTCGAAGCTGAACCCGGGGATCATCATGGTCAGCACCTGCCTGATGGGACAAACCGGTCCCGCTTCACGCATGGCAGGTTATGGTTATCACGCCGCCGCCATTGGCGGGTTCTACGAAATCACCGGCTGGGCTGACCGGCAACCAACCGGCCCGTGGGTGGCGTACACCGATACCATCGCGCCACGTTTTGTGTCGATCCTGCTGGCGGCGGCGCTCGATCATCGTCGTCGCACTGGCCAAGGTTGTTGTCTGGATGTCGCGCAGATCGAAACGTCGTTGCACTTTCTCGCCCCGGAGCTGCTCGATCTGCAGATCAATGGATTTGCTGCGCGGCGTATCGGCAATCGCGCGCGCTGGAGCGCACCGGAAGGTGTTTATCCCTGCAGCGTGCAGGATACGTGGTGTGCAATCGCGATTCAGGATGCATCGCAATGGCAGGCACTGTGCAACGTACTTGAACGCAGAGACTGGTTGAATGACGCAGCACTTGCCACTGTAGCCGGTCGTCAGGCGGCACATGATGCACTCGACGCCGGGATCGCTGCATGGACCGTCCAGCGCACGTCACGCGACGTCATGGATATCCTGCAGGCTGCGGGGATATCCGCCGGTGTCGTCCAGCGCAGCAGTGAGCTTCTCGCGGATCCGCAGTATGCTCACCGGCAATTCTACCGGTGGTTTGATCATACGGAGATGGGTCACATCCCGTATGCGGGGCATCAGTTCAAAATCGCCGGTTATGACAGTGGTCCGCGCGGTCCTGCGCCGTGCCTTGGCGAACACAGTTACGAAGTGCTGACCGAAGTGATTGGTCTGGACGCGGAAGAAGTTTCCAGAGCCTACGGAGAGGGACTTATCGTCTGATGGGCTGACGATTCGATAGTTCAGGGCTTCCGCAATTCAATTGGAGGGATGGTGATGGGTATGTTCACTTGGAAACGACTGTGGATTCTTCTCGGCGTGGTTGCTCTTGCCGGTGGCGGCGCGTTCGCGGCAATGATGATGCCAAGTGGCGCACTGGAGGGTAGTGCAACCGCAGTGCCAGCGGATTGGACCGGTGTTGACGTGCCGGAGGTTGTGCAGTTCGAAACCAACCCGGCAGACCCGTATTCGGTGAAGATCTGGGCGGTACCGCTCGGTCTGAATCTGTACATCCATGGTGGTGACAATCGCGCCAGGTGGGTCGACCATATCGATGCTGATCCCATGGTGCGCATGCTTGTCAGCGACCGGCTCTACGACATGAGCGCCGTGCGTGTGACGGATGCTGCGGAATTCGCCGCCTTCAGCGATGCCTACGAGCGCCGTTATGGACGACGCCCCGGCAATGAAAACGTCGCTGAAGCCTATCTCTTCCGTCTGGGTGCACGCTGAACGCAGCGAACCAGACCACACCACATGGTGAGGCCAGCTCATGAAACACCGGTTGTTTCGATGGTTATCGGGGTTGGGTTTGGCGCTGTTCTGGGCGTCCATGGTAATGGCTCAGGAGTGGGCGCTTGATCTGACGCCAATCGAGACTACCGACTGGACACCTGCCCGTGCGGCACATCTGCTGGAGCGGGCTGGTTTTGGCGGTACCCCGGAAGAGATCACTCGCCTCGCTGCGATGACCCCTGACCAGGCGGTGGCCTTTGTGGTGCGGTTTGAAGGCGCACCGCTCGCAACGCTCCCGCCGTTTGACCATTCCGGTGTGTTCGAAGCCGGTCTTGATCCTTTTCCACCGAGCCGACCTGCGGTCACTGATGCCGCGAAGGAAGAAGGAGGGGCGCTTGGCATCGCGGTGAAACCCGGCGGCAACCGGCGTTCCCAGGCCATCGTCAACCAGTTCTTCTACTGGCTGCGCGCCAGTCGGCTGGAGACCGGTCGTGTGGCCTATTGGTGGGCCAATCGCATGCTGGTTTCGCCACGCCCGCTGCAGGAAAAGATGGCGCTGTTCTGGCACGGACACTTCGCCACCAGCGAGGACAAGGTGCGCGATTACCGCAAGATGCTCATGCAGATCGAACTGCTGCAGCGGCAGGGACTTGGCAACTTCGGTGATCTGCTGCAAGCGGTGGCAAAAGATCCGGCGATGCTCGCCTTTCTTGATGCGGGCGTGAATGTGAAAGGCGCCCCCAACGAGAATTTTGCGCGCGAGATCATGGAGCTCTTCACCATGGGCGTGGGTCACTATTCCGAGACCGACATCCGCGAAGCGGCACGGGCGTTTACCGGCTGGAACTTTGTCGGCACGCAGTACCAGTTCAACAAGGCTGCGCACGATGATGGCCGCAAGACTGTACTCGGCCGTACAGGCAATCTCACGGGCGAAGCGGTCATCGATCTCATACTCGAACAAGACGCAACAGCGCAGCACATCGCCGGAAAGCTCTATCGCTTCTTCGTGCGCGACACCCTGGATCCGAAACTGCAGGCAGAACTTGGACGGGTTCTGAAGTCGAATCGCTACGAACTGGCGCCGTTTTTGGAAGTGATGTTCCGATCACGGGATTTTTACGCGCCAGAGAGTGTCGGTACACACATTCGCAGTCCTGTTGAACTGGTGATCAGCTCATACCGGAAATTGGGCCAGAACGAGATTCCCGGTGTGCCTGACTTCAATGTTGTGACGTCTGCACTCGGGCAAAACCTTCTGTTCCCACCGACAGTCGCCGGCTGGTCAGGTGGACGCAGCTGGGTAACACCGGGCCTTCTCTTTGAACGGGGCAACTTTGTTCTGGACGTGATGTTTCCTGATGTCGCCTTTGTGCCGCCGGACCGTTATCCCGGGTACTCCGCTGAGATCATTGACGTGCAGAATCGGCTCCGGGCCGGATTGGACATCACTCGCGCAACCACACCGGCCGGCGTCGAGTCCGGTGGGATGGACATGGCGGCTTCGAATCGCCTCGCGGATCGGGACGAAGACTTCAACACCCGGTATGGGAGTTTTCGAGGCTGGCAGATGGCGCTGGAACGTGTGCAGCCGATTCCGCGCCGGGTGGCTCGTATCGATCTGACCGAAATGGTGCTGGCTGCAGGCGCGCGGACACCGAGGGAAGTTGTGGAGAGTCTGGCAAAACGTTTCTTCGCCGTGCCACTGGACACCGACACACTGATTCGACTGGCGAAGTTTCTCGAATCGGAATTGGGTACGACGGATGTGGAAGCCGCCGAAACCTTTATGGAAGAGCCCTTGCGACAACTGCTGCATGCGATGCTGTCGTTACCTGAGTATCAGCTGGGTTAAACGCATGAATCCAAAGACGATTAGGGATGGTCTGATTAATCAGACCATCCCGTGTGGTGCAGGGATGCACCACCATTTTTCACGCGTGAAACGCGGGGAAAATGCGAGGAGCCGAATCGGCTCCGACCTGATCAATTCGCAGGAGCGAATTGATCAGAATTACCAAAGGGGGTTTTGATGAGATCACGTGCATTCGACCGGCGAACCTTTCTGCAGATGACCAGCGCGCTGACGGCAGGATATGCCATGCCGTCCATCGCGACCCCCTCGCGTGAGCGTATTCTCGTTGTGGTTGAGCTCTCCGGTGGCAACGATGGGCTCAACTGTGTTGTCCCCTTTGGCGACGATGCCTATTACCGGCAGCGACCGAATCTCGGCATCAAACAGGAACATCTGCTGCGGCTCGACGATCACTTCGGTTTCAATCCCGGCATGACCGGCATGCATCGATTGTGGCAGGACGGCCAGCTCGCCATCGTCCATGGCTGCGGCTACGACGATCCTTCGTTCTCCCACTTCACGTCGATGGCGTACTGGCAGACTGCCTCGCCTAACAGCGGCAATCCGTATGGCTGGGTCGGTCGACTCGCCGATGCCATGCAGCCGACAGCCGCGCCCAACTACATCATCAACATCGACGCGGCGCAGTCTCTGGCGGTCACCAGTCGCGTGCACAGTCCTGTTGTGTTTGACGATCCCATGCGGTTTGAACGGCGAGGTTTTGCGGGTACTCGGGAGATGCTGGCTGCTGATACCAATGCCGCTACGGGGAATCCCGCGCGAGACTGGCTGCGTGGTGTGGCAAAGAGTGCGCGTGATGGTTCTGCACTCATTCGCGCCGCCACCAGCAACTACCGCCCCGCTGCGGATTACGGCATCGCGCCGTTGGACCTGGACAAGGTTGCCGCTTGCATAGCAGCGGATCTGCCAACACGGTTCTACTATGTGTCGTTTCGGAATAATGCATTCGATACCCATGTCCAGCAGGCTGACCTGCACCAGCGGCTGCTCACCTACGCCAGTGACGCGATCGCCGGGTTCATCCACGACCTCGAAAAACAGGGACAGGCGGATCGTGTGGTGGTGCTGGCGTTTTCCGAGTTTGGCCGCCGGGTTCCGGAAAACGCCAACCTCGGCACGGATCATGGTGCCGCCGGGCCGATGTTCATCATCGGCCAGCCGGTGAAAGGAGGGCACTACGGTGAACTGCCGAGCCTCACGGCGCTTGATGCCGGTGACAATCTTGTGCCAACAACGGACTTCAGGCGCGTTTATGCCACCGCAATCGAAGGCTGGATGGCGCCCGGCCGGTCAGCCGCTGTGCTGGGCGGCAATTTCCCTGCTTTTCCGGTCTTTGGGTAGCCCCCGCAGTCGTCAGGCCCAACCTTTTTGGTAGTCTGCGCTGAAGCCCGGGCCACGAACACGCAAGTGCTTGATTTTCCAGCTGCCGTCTTTTTTCGCGTAGTCCTCGCGGTAGCGAGCGGCTTGCCACTTCGCCTGATTCCCTTCACGGAACGTGAACGGCCCGAGGAAGTACCAGGTACCTGTGGCCGTGTCGCCGGTCACTTCGATGCGCGGGTTCATGGTCATGTGCTGGGAAAACGACATCATCTTCTGGAAGGACGTAAACAGCTCACGCAATTGTGCATGACCTTCGGCGCGACCAATGCCTCGCCCCTCCCAGACGCAGTCATCGGTAAAGATGGTTACGATGCGATCCGGGTTGTGGTCATCGTCGCAGATTTCGCAGTACAGGGCCTTGAGCTGTTTGATCGCTTCGAGGTCTTCCATTCGCGTCAGACGAGCGAGGATGTCGGGGTCGTTCATGGTGTTTTGGTCCTGGTTGTTGTCCTGGATAGTATGTACATCATAAGTACTCACGAGCCACTGCCAAGACGGAATCACGATGACTCCTGGCCCGTAGCGTTTCATCCGCATGCCTCTTATGCTGCGGCCCCCTTCGAATGTTTCGATATGCCCATGAACACTGCCGATTCCATCGGTCGCGTAGCGCTGCGCAAAGCATCGTTGCGCCTGTTGCCACTACTGGGTCTTGGGTATGGCATTGCCTACATTGATCGGGTCAACATCAGCTTCGCTGCTCTGCAGATGAATGAAGATCTCCAGTTCAGCGCTGCCGTGTATGGTCTGGGTGGTGGCCTCTTTTTTCTCAGCTACGCCCTGCTGGAAGTGCCATCAAACCTGATGCTGGTCCGTTTTGGCGCTCGTCGCTGGATCTTCCGGATCATGCTGACCTGGGGCGTCATTGCTACAGGCATGATGTTTGTCACCACGCCGATGCAGTTCTACGTCATGCGTT
>CAMDVY010000154.1 GCA_945878745.1 Klebsiella pneumoniae
CCTTGATCGGCACATACCAGATCGGTGACGACCATGCCCGATCCTGAACGGTTGCCTGCATGTCGGGCCGAGGTGTGACACCTGCACGAATGGCATCCCACGTTGACCAGCGGCAAGTAGGATTTTCGATGACACGAACATAGTAGAAAGCGCGTTGGTCCGCATCAAATTCGGGGTCGGACCATAGTGTTTTCAACTCGGCGGCGCCGGTTTCATCATTGGTTGCACAAGTCGTCAAATCGACTTTGGCGCCGTTGTCGGGACATCGTTGGGTAGCGGGATCAACGGCCGCGCCGCCGGCGCAGGCCACGTCAAAGACCTTTTCCTGAGCAGATGCGTCTTCAACCCATCCCTTGATGATCTGGAGGCGCTGCAGAGGGCGGCTATTGGCATCCCGGCTGGCCCAGGCGAAAAATGTGGGCGCTCCAGAGTTCTCGGCTGTGCTCTTGACAGCGAGGAGATCCGAGCCCATCGCGACGCCATGTTCGTAGGCTTGTTTGATGGCGTCGGTTCGTGTGGCCATGTCGTCAGGCAAATCATGGCCCGCAAAAAAACGCACCTTCATGTGTGTGCCACTGGTCGCGAACGTTTCCTTGCGCCGCATGGCTGCATAGAGATCATCGCGTGTATTGGCGTCTGCCCAGACGCCGGCCAGACCGGACGCTCCCCAATACTGAGCCGCCGGCGAGGCGTACGCTTTCCCATCCGGACCGGGTTTGTCGAGAGGAACGGAACCTCGTTGCTGAGGGGTGATATCCAGCACGCCGGTTTTGCTCAAGTAGTTGTTCTCATCAAAAGAACCGGCCGAGTTATGGGTATCACTCGAGCCGATCAACCCGAAACGATAGGGGTTGAAACCCTTGGTCGCTTCCATGACGAGGCCGCGCAGGTATGCATCACGCGCGTAACTGCCCGGTGCCTGACTGGCCAGGTCGCTGGCAACCCTTGTTGGCATGATCTCGAAATTGGCCCACTCATCGTTCGGTGACAACAACGGGTGGGTCACCTCGACCAGAGGTTCGTTGCGCATGCGCTGATCTGCGTAAGCGTTGTCCATGGCCTCACCCCCGTAAGTGGTGTCCTGGAACATCCAGCCATTGCTGCCGTTTGAGTTATGGGGAATGGCCAGTGCTTCGATATTCTGTTTGCGCAGATCGTCCATCCAGTCCCAGAGGTCCTCCGGGTTGCCGGAATCCAGGCGCGTGAAAGGCATGTCCGGATGAGCCGAGCCCTGGAAAATGACGTTGCGGTGCAGATTTTCGAATTGCGGGCCGGAGGCCGTGTATTCGTAGCCAATGAACGCGGTGAATTTGCCGGGTTCATTGTGTCTCTCGGCCGATGCGACGATATCCTGCCAGGTGTTGCGAACGATGTTCTTGTCCAGCAGATCGTCGTTTTCCACTTGCCCGCCAATGTACGGCAGCATCTCTCGAAAGGCTGTGCGGTCTCTCGTTTTGACAGCTTCCCGAAGCCGCGCGGCAATGGGATGGCTGAAGACCGTCGAGGCGGAATCAAACATCGCCGGAACCATCCCGAGATAAGTGCCATGGTCTGTTACCGCTTCGAAATCCAGAGGGGTGGAGATCTTCATGTCGGAACCGGAGGCGTGTTTGATGGTCTCGCCTTTCGCAAAGGCGTAGGCATCATCGGGTCCGGTGCGCGTACCGAACAGGTAAGCATCGAAGGAATACATGGTGTGGACGTGCAGATCGCCGAAATAGGCGTTGCGCTCCGGATTGCGCTCGATTGCAGGTTCCGTGGTGGCGGCGGCTGAGTCGGCGGCCGTGGAGCTAACCGGTTGTTCTACCGCAGTTTCCTTGTTGCAGGCTGCAATCAGACACAGCGCCATGAATGCCAGAAAAACACGCATCGACAATCTCCCCAGATTCCCTTGACGCAAGATTGTCCGCCGATCAGGCACACCGTTCCACCAAAAAGTGTGGCCTGATCAGGGCGTGAGCCAAGGTGGTCGCGGTGTTGGGCTACTCGTACCGTTGGCCGTCATACTCGATCCAGCCCTCGTCATGAGTGCCACGCGGGTCGTGGTGAGTCCAGTGCAGCACGCCACCTTTATCGTTCCATTCGAACTGACCCCGAATTCGAATTGGCTCACCCGGTACAGGATTTTGAACCCGTTGCGCCAGATCAATGTTGTGTGCGACCAGCAGTCGCTGACCGGATGGGGTACGTATCAGGAAGCGCTGGTGGCGGCTGCCCTCGTTGTCATCCGGTAGTGCTTTGATGATCTCGGCGTCGATCGTCATCATGGTGCCGCTTTGTGCGGTGGACAATGTGACCGGTGCCGATCGGGTTTCACCCGTTGATGCCGGCCCCTGGTTTTCAAGCCACTGGGAGATGAACAGGGCAACCAGTAGCGCAGCGGCGCCCAACAGCGACTTCTGTTTCATGAAGTTAACCTTGATTCGACAATGGTCGGTGGCATTTCAGACGCACGATTCATCGCGGCCCGTTCGTCGTCGGAGCGATCTCCTGATCGCGATCCTCGTTGACCCCAGCAATCGGGGTCGGGAGACCCCTCCAACAGGCACGGTTGCAGACCTGTTTATCAGCATTGATCCCGGAGAGGATTATGCAGGTCGCGTCTGCTCGACGGTACCCCGAGCGATGATGGTTGCACCAGCCCAGTCCGGGTGTTTCCATGCAGATCGAATCGTGGCACGCCTCGGGAGGGCTCGTATGGCACGCGTTAATTTTGGTGCGTTTCTCGCACCGCATCATCCGATCGGAGAACATCCGATGCTGCAGTTTCGCCGGGATCTCGATCTGGTCGAACATCTCGACAAACTGGGATACGACGAATTCTGGTGTGGTGAACATCACTCCACCGGCTGGGAGATCATTGCTTCACCCGAGATGTTTCTGGCGGCGGCGGCGGAGCGGTCACACCGCATCCGACTGGGTACCGGGGTGATCTCGCTGCCTTATCACCACCCGTTCAATGTCGCACAGCGAATGGTTCAGCTTGATCATATGTCCGGTGGTCGGGCGATTTTTGGCAGTGGTCCGGGCGCGCTGCCTTCTGATGCCTACACACTGGGCATCGATCCGCTGGTACAGCGCGATCGACAGGATGAAGCCCTGGGTGTCATCAGGCGATTGCTCGCCGGAGAACCGCGATTCAGCTATGAGTGTGAGTGGTTCACGCTGCGGGACGCTGCGCTGCAGTTGTTGCCGTTGCAGGAAGAGTTGCCGTGCGCCGTTGCATCCATGGTGAGCCCGTCAGGGATGACCATGGCTGGCAAACATGGCATTGGTATTCTCTCGATCGGCTCGATGTCGACGGCGGGTTTGCAGGCGCTGCCAACCCAGTGGAGTTTTGCCGAGGAATCAGCAGCCAAACACGGCAGGACCATGGATCGCCGAAACTGGCGGGTCCTGTTGTCGTGGCATGTCGCCGAAACTCGTGAAGAGGCTGCCCGGGAAGCGAAGCAGGGTCTGTTTCGCTGGCACAACGAATATACAGTCGGGACCTTGATGCGGCCGGGTGCAGAGGCGTTTCGTACGCCGGATGATGCGGTGCTGCAGACAGCCAGGGTGGAAGGATCGGCGGCGGTGATTGGCACCCCGGACGATCTGATTGCCAATATCAAGGCGCTGCTGGAAGTTACGGGTGGATTTGGCACCGTC
Organism: Klebsiella pneumoniae; assembly: GCA_945878745.1. Classification (GTDB taxonomy): domain Bacteria; phylum Pseudomonadota; class Gammaproteobacteria; order Pseudomonadales; family Azotimanducaceae; genus SYFY01. The sequence goes on from CAMDVY010000154.1 coordinate 3,649, forward strand.
ATCGGTTTTGTGCACGACTGGGCGAATCCGGAAGCGACCCGTCGCAGCTGGGACCTCGTGGCCCGGCATGTCATACCAGAGATCAATGGGTTTCTCTCGGCTTATCGGTCTTCTCAACAACATGTCATCGAACACCGCGACAGTTTCGAGCGTGCAGGGCAGGCAGTGCTGAACAAGATCAAAGAGAACGAACGAGCAATGAAAGCGTTTCAGGAAGGCGCCAACGCACAGACAGCCATCCCCGCTCATCATGCGCCGGACCGGCCAAGGTCACGGACAGAAAGATGACAGAGCGCGCACGCAGTATTGCGGAAGATGATGCGTTTGCGCGGACTCTTGGCACCAGGCTCGACAGTGTCAGCGAAGATCGTGTTGTCGTTCGTCTTCCGTATCGACCGGAGTTAGGGGTCGGGCGTATTCACGGCGGAGCGATTAGCGGGCTGGTCGACATTGCAGCAACAGCCGTGTTCTGGAGCAAGGCTGATCTCTCCGTTCATGCGCGTGGTGCAACAGTCGGTTTCGACATTCACTTTCTGCGGCTGGTGGTGGCTGAAGATCTGATTGCGGAAGCCCGTGTGCGTCGGCGTGGTGGCAGTCTGTGCACCGGTGAGGTGACGGTTCGGGATCTGCGGGGTAATGAAGTCGCGATTGCCACGGTAACGTACAAACTGTCGGCTGGAAGCGCGTCTGCATGAAACAACCGGTGTTCGCGTGGCTGCTCATGGTTGCACTGGTAGCTTGCAGCGAGCCTGCAGATGAGCCCGACAGTTCTGTTGCAGTGCCCGCAGATGTGACGCCTTCCCAGACGGTTGTCCTGCATGAAGGGACTAATCTTGCCTTCTCGGCTGACAAGGCCTCGGACACGCTGGTGCTGGCGCTCCAGGGATTGCTCTTTCGTACGTCGCTAGCGGGTGGTGAAGCCACACTCTTGCTTGGCCCGGAGATGGACGCGCGCGAGCCAGTGCTGGGAAATGGCGGCGAAACCGTGGTGTTCCAGGGTTATGGGGCTGGCAACTGGGATCTCTATGAACTCGATCTGGCCGGAGGTGAACCCGTAGCACTCACCAGCGACCCGTGGGATGACCGTGAGCCGGACGTCGGTCCCGGTGGCGACATCGTCTTTTCGTCAGACCGCGGCGGTGGTTACAACATCTGGGTGTGGCAGCGTGCCGACGGCATCACTCGTCAGGTGACTCACGAGACGGCCAACGCGCACTCGCCGGCCTGGTCAAAAAACGGCAAAACGCTCGCCTATGTTGTTGATGGTCCGACAGCCGAGATCAAAGTACTGGATCTGGTGACTGGTAGTGTCAGCGTTGTCGAGACGGAATCGGGAACTTTCGCGGGGCTCGCGTGGTCGCCGGACGGTCAATGGATCAGCTATCAGGTTCAGTCGCGAGATCTGCAGGGATTGACCTCAACGACGCTGCGACGCGCAAGCGCCAGCGGTGGCGAGACGTCTTCGCTGTCTGTGCCTGACGCCGACGTGTTTCCGTTTCGCGCCGCCTGGCTGGATAACAGCCAGTTGATGTTTGCGGTGGATGGCGGATTGTCACGCCTGGAATTGGCCACAGGCAAAATGACGCGTGTCGAGTTCTCCGCATCGGTAGCACTGAATCGCACGCCCTATCACAAGCGGCGGCGAGATCACGATTCAACAGCAGAACGAGCAGCGCTGGGACTGGTCACGCCGGTTGTCACCAATGACGGAGAGCAAATCGCCTTTACCGCCTTGGGGGACGTCTGGTTGTGGCAGCCCAAGGGCGCAGAACTTGCGCAGTTGACGGACGATGAAGCTGCTGAACAAACCCCGGTGTTTCTTCCTGACGGGAAGTCTCTGCTGTATGTCACGGATCGCACAGGAAGACAGTCTCTGGTCAAGCACAGATTGATCGATGGTGAGGAGTCATTGGTCGAAGTTGCAGGGGCCAAGACCCTGGCCTTTCCCGCTGTTTCACATGACGGCACACGCGTCGCCGTGTTCCGTGATGTCGCGGGTAGTCCTCTTGCTGCTCAACTGATTCTGGTCAGTCTGGAAGATGGATCGATCACCGAACTTGGCAAGGCAATGCCGCCGCAGCTATTGAGTTGGACGGAAGATGATCGAACCGTGTTGACGACACGCTTGCGCGCTTACTCCACGCGCTACCGGGAAGGTGTGAATGAGCTGGTGATGCTTGACAGTACTGACGGTGCGGAGCGGTCGATTGTGCCCGTTGCGCATCGAAGTCTGCTCGATGCGACCATCGCTGGTGATGGTCGCTCGGTGAGCTTTGTGCAGGGTGGCTCGCTGTGGCGGATTGATCTGGATGCAGCGGGACAGCCAGCAGAAAATCCGATACCGGTCACCCGTGAACTGACTGATCAGCCGTCGTACAGTGCCAATAGGCGACATCTCGTTTTTACATCTGGCAGCCAACTGAAACTGATGGACGTGGCCAGCGGCGCGCTGATCGACGTGACGCCGCCAGTGCGTTATCAGCCTGAACAAGCGACTGAACGGTGGGTACTCAGAGCGGGCAGATTGTATGACGGCCGATTGTTGGCCTACCGGGAGAATGTCGATATTGTCATCGCAGGGCATCGCATTGAATCCCTGGAGCCCGTTCGGCTCGATCGCAGCGAACGGGTGGTTGATGCGCTCGCGCACGCCGTGATTCCCGGTCTCTTCGAGATGCATGCTCATATGGGCAGTACCAGTGCCAGCCAGGGCAGTGCATGGCTGGCCTGGGGGATTACCTCCGTTCGCGATCCAGGATCAAACCCCTATGTCGCCAAGGAACGCCAGGAGACGTGGGACAGTGGTCGGCGTGCGGGACCCCGCACCCATGTCACCGGTTACCTCACCGATGGCAATCGTGTTTTTTATGCGATGGCCGAGGGAGTGACGAGCGATGAACATCTCGAACGTGCACTGCAACGTGCTCGCGAGCTGCAGTATGACTTCATCAAGACCTATGTCCGATTGCCAGACCACTGGCAGCGGCGAGTGATTTCATTCGCACATACAGAGCTGGGTATTCCGGTGTCATCTCATGAACTCTATCCCGCGGTGGCCTATGGCGCAGATCACGTGGAACACATCGGTGGCACCAGCAGACGTGGTTACGCACCCAAGGTGAGTACGCTTGACCGCAGTTACCAGGATGTGATTGAGCTGCTTGCTGCCAGTGGCATGGGGATCACGCCGACGATGGTGTTGCCCGGTTTTGCGGTGATTGCGGCAGAAGACGCGGACCTGTTCACCACAGATCAGTTCAGAAGCTTCTACGGTGATGGCGTCGCAGCGGCTTATCGAGGTCGCCTTGCACCGAACGTGAATGGCGCAAGGGCAACTGCAGTGGGCAATGGTGCGCTGCTCAGGAAGTTGGTTTAGCGAGATGCACTGGTGGTGACGGGGACTGACGCGCCGTTTGTCCCCTATGCCGCCGGGTTGCACGCTGAACTTCGGTTGTACGCGCGCGCCG
>CAMDVY010000155.1 GCA_945878745.1 Klebsiella pneumoniae
GTTGGGCGATTTGAAACCAAGCTGTTCGGCAATGTCTGCCCGGGTTGGCGGATAGCCGGTATCGACGATGTGGGTGCGGATAAGCTGGAGTATCTGGGCTTGACGCGGGGTGAGCGGCTGCATTCGAATTCCTGTGGTTTTATCCAGTAAGCTGGGATTATATACAGTGAAACACCGAAAGCGAGCGATCTTGAGCGGAAGTTTCGAATCTCTTCGTGACGCGCCCACTGAAAAAGAGCACCAGCAGATTCGCGTTTGGCTGTGTTTTTGGCTCCTTACTGGTGTTCTCATGTTGGGCGGACGCCCGGCACTAGCCGTCGAAGCGGATTTTGAGCTCTCGTTCGAATCACGCCTCTTTGCCGAGAAGGGGCCATTCCAGCAGAACAACCAGGCACAGAGTCTGAGCGCCCGCGGTGAATTCGTGTTCGAGACCGGTGAACATTCGCAGTTGGTGTTCGCGCCGTTTGCCCGTGTTGACAGTGAGGACGACAAGCGCACACACGCCGATGTGCGGGAGTTGTTCTGGTCTGCACTGGGTGACCGCTGGGAGTTTTCACTCGGCGCCAAGCAGGTGTTCTGGGGCGTTGCGGAATTCAATCATCTGGTCGATATCATCAATCAGACCGACCTGGTTGAAAACGTTGATGGGGAGGAAAAGCTTGGCCAGCCCATGGCACAGCTGACCCTGGTGCGGGACTGGGGAACGCTGGATCTCTTTGCCATGTCTGGCTTTCGTGAACGGACCTTTCCTGGCCGAGACGGCCGATTCAGGTTGCCGTTCGTGGTCGATACCGATGCTGCCCGTTATGAGGCAGGCAGCAAACAGGCCCATGTCGACTATGCCGCCCGATGGTCACACCAGTTCGATGCACTGGATATCGGGATCTATCATTTCAGTGGAACGGGACGTGCGCCCAACCTGATTCCCGAGCTGCGGACCGACAACGGCGTGGTGCTCGTGCCTGAATATGAACTGATGGATCAAACCGGCCTCGATGCTCAGTACCAGGCGGGCAACTTTGCATTCAAGCTGGAGAGCATTCATCGACGCGGCCAGGGAGATCCTTTCCTGGCAGTGACTGCCGGAACCGAGTACACCATGGTCGGGGTGATGGGTTCGCAGATGGATCTGGGTCTGGTTGCCGAGTACTTTTATGACGAGCGTAGCGAGCTGGCGTTCGATACCTTGTTTGAACACGATTACGCGCTCGGCTTGCGGCTCGGTTTCAATGATGCCAGCGACTCACAAGCGTTGATCGGCGTGATTCGAGACAAGGAAACTGCTGAGACGGTGGTCAGTGTCGAAGCCAGTCGACAGCTGGGTGACAACTTCTCCATCGCCGTTGAAGGACGCATCTTCACCGGTTCGCAGGAACTTGAGACGGAGTCACCGGCCGCGTGGTTTGCCGATGAGGAAAGGGCCGCATTTCTCGAGAAGGAGGATTATCTGCAAGTGGAGCTCAAGTGGTTGTTCTAGTCGGCGATCCAGTTCGGTCAGGAACCTGCCGATGAACATGGCCGAGGTAATTGAGCGATCACGCCTGGTGCATGACGAGGCCACCGTTCGTACCGCAATCGATCAACTGGCGCTGCGGCTGGATCTGGCATTGCGATATCACAATCCACTATTGATCTGTGTGTTGCAGGGCGGGGTTTACCTGGCCGGTCAGTTGCTGGCCCGATTGAGGTTTCCCCTGCAACAGGCAACAGTGCAAGTCTCCCGCTATGGAGATTCGACCACCCCCGGTGAACTGCGTTGGCTCTCACCCCTGAGCATGGACGTTCGGGATCGATCGGTGTTACTGGTTGATGACGTATTCGACGGTGGGCTGACCTTGAGCCTCTTGCATGACCACCTGCTGGCTGCAGGGGCGCGTCAGATTCTCAGCACGGTGATCGTGCGCAAAGCGGTTGAACATCTGACCCCTTATCGACCTGATTACATTGCCCTGGAGTGTGGTGCCGACTATCTGTTCGGGTGTGGCATGGACTACCACGGTTACTGGCGCAATCTGCCGGAAATCCGGGCATTGCCTGACGACCTGAAGGATGCCCACTGATGCTTGCAGTCATTTCCGGTAGTGCTCGGCTACCCGTTGAAACTCAATCGGCAGTGTCGATACCGGACCACCCCTTTGGCGAGCCGTCGGCAGCAACCTGGCGTGCTCGATTGCATGGCGCACCGATCCTGACCCTGGCGCGTCACGGAGAAGGTGTCCGCATTGCCCCTCATGCCATCAACTACCGGGCCAATCTGCATGCGCTGGCGGCTGCCGGGGCACGCTGGATTATCGCAATCCACACCGTGGGTGGTATCAGGCGCGATCTGCAACCTGGTGACCTGTTGGTGCCAGACCAGTTGATTGACTACACCCATGGGCGAATTCAGTCGTTTGCGCCGGATTCTCAGGTTCGCCATATCGAGTTCTCGGAGCCTTTCACCAGGACGCTGGCTGACCGATTGGTCGAGGCAGCGACAATCACCGGGTTAGCAGTGCATCAGGGCGGGGTGTACGCCTGCACGCAGGGACCAAGGCTGGAAACCGCCGCTGAAATCGATCGTCTGGATCGCGACGGCTGTTGTGTGGTCGGCATGACGGCGATGCCGGAAGCGGCGCTGGCCAGGGAATTGGGGCTGGCCTATGTCAGCCTGTGTCTGGTGGTGAATCCTGCGGCGGGGCGCGGCACGATCGAAATGTCAGAAATGGCACGCGCCGCAACCGCTGGCGCAGAGTCAATCGCGCAACTCGTCGCCGCCTGTGCGAAAGGCCTCGAAGGCCACCAGGACTGACTCTGGCGGGGTGACAGGTCTGACCCGGATCAATACCCCGAAACGAGGATGATCGAAGTAGGTCAATTCACCGGGCGCGAGCGTTCGCTGTTCATTGATGGCCAGATATCGATCCATGACCAGGGTTATGGCGTCGGGTTCGGCATCGCGAAACGAAGCGTCGGTAGCCACGAGGATGGGTTCACGCCCTACGTTAGGGCCGTTCAGCCAGACACGTGTTCTGACCTCGATGGCATCGGTGCGGGAGATGTCCACCGTTCCTTCCAGTTGAAATCGATCGATCAGCAGCGGACCGCCGTACACGAGAATGGGAACGCTGTTGCCGGGCTTTGCCAGCGCCTGGGTCCAGCGCTCATGCCAGAGAATGTGTGCGCCACCTTGTGATGCCAGTCTCGAAGCGGCCGTCGATAGCGCGCGATCTTCAGGTGATCGGGCAATAAAGGTGGATGCTTCAATATCATCTTCCCAGGTCTTGAGAGTGGCCCTGAAAATCTCCTCTGGTGTCGGTGTCGGTGGCGGTGGGGGTTCTGCAACGGTGTTGGCTTCACTTTGTTCGGCGGTAGTGGCCGGTTCCGCTATGGCAGCCTCAGGTAGTGGTGTGGCGGTGTCCGTGGATTGAGTTCGAGCCTGGTTTTCGGCCTGACCCAGCGAAAAGGTCTCAACCGCCTCCCGGGTTTCTTCGTCCAGCGGCAGAAGAGAATTCAGCCAGCCGTTCGAAGCCAATGACAGAAATCGCGCGGGCAAGCGGCGAGGTTCCGCGAGCGCGAGATTTTCTCCAGCATGGGTATCGCCGATGCCCGGGCGTTCGAAGACGATCACTTCGACGTCATGCCAGGCCTGGCGCAGATAAGGCGTGATTGCTTCTGTGGTCGCCTCCTCGGCATGGACAGCCCCAAAGGACAACGCGGTGAGCAGTACTGTGATCAGGTGATTTACATTCGGCCAGTGATGTGATCGTTTCATCGGGCTGCCTTTTTGTCGTTCTTGCGCTTGTTCTTGTTTGGATTGATCTGGTTGCCGTCCTTGTTCAGGACCGGCGCTGACGCCGGCGGCGGGGCAGGCGGTACCGGTGCTGCAAGTGACTGCGTTGATTCCTTTGTCATGAGAGTACGGCACAACGTTTGTGCGAAATCCACCCGTTCCTGGAACTCCGGCAGATTTTTACGAATGCGCAGCATGCTCGGACCATCCATTCGATAAATCTGTGGCTGACGCTGGATCAGCTGGATGACGGCGATGGGGTCGACCTGCGCTCGATCCGCAAATTCCAGACGACCGGTCTGTGGCCCAAGATCCAGCCGTCGCACCCCAAGTCGTTGCGCGACCAGCTTGAGACGAGTCACCGCAAATAGACGTTTGGCGGGCTCAGGCATCAGTCCAAATCGATCGACCAGTTCGATCTGCAGTGCATCAAGCGCATCCTCGGACGATGCACTCGACACGCGCTTGTAGAGAATCAGCCGGGTATGCGCATCGGGCAGATAGGCATCGGGAATCAGAGTCGGCGCGTGCAGATTGACTTCCTGATTGACGTACGCAAGGGGCGCGCCGAGATCCGGCGAACGGCCATCACGAAGCGCCGCGACCGCGCGTTCCAGCATTTCCATATAAAGATTGAAGCCAACAGCCTCGATTTGCCCGGACTGATCTTCACCAAGCAGTTCGCCGGCCCCGCGAATTTCAAGATCGTGGGTCGCCAGTGTGAAACCGACCCCGAGATCACCGGATGCCTCGATGGCCTCCAGACGCTTGACGGCATCCGGCGTCATCGCCTTGCGATGTGGTGTCAGGAGATAGGCATAAGCTTGTCGATGGGATCGGCCAACCCGGCCCCTTAACTGGTGCAGTTGCGCCAGACCAAACTTGTCCGCCCGCTCAATGATGATGGTGTTGGCGTTGGGGATGTCGATGCCGTTTTCGATGATGGTGGTACACAGCAGGATGTTGAGCTGGCGATGTGAAAAATCGTTCATCACACGCTCGAGTTCGCGTGCGCCCATTTGTCCGTGGCCGACGCCGATACGTGCCTCAGGGACCAGCAGCGCCAGTTCACGGGCAGTCTCTTCGATCGTGCGCACTTCGTTGTGCACATAAAACACCTGCCCACCACGCATCAGCTCGCGGGTGATGGCTTCTTTAGTGACCGAGGTGCGCTTTTCCTGCACAAACGTCTTGATCGACAGTCGCTTGGCAGGAGGCGTGGCGATGATCGACAGGTCACGCATGCCACTCATGGCCATGTTCAGCGTTCGAGGAATCGGCGTCGCGGTGAGGGTCAGGATGTCGACTTCGGCCCGCATGGCCTTCAGGCGTTCTTTTTGACGAACACCGAATCGATGCTCTTCGTCGATGATCACCAGGCCCAGGTCACGGTAGCGGAACTCAGCGCTCAGGAGTTTGTGCGTGCCGATGACAATGTCGATCTTGCCAGCTGCCAGCGCTTCTGCGGTTTGCGCAAGTTCTGCGCCGGTGCGCAGTCTCGACAGTACTTCGATCCGCACAGGCCAATCGGCAAATCGCTCGCGAAACGAGTCACCATGTTGTTGAGCGAGCAGTGTAGTCGGCACCAGCACGGCCACCTGGGCACCGTTCTGAACCGTGACGAATGCAGCGCGCATGGCGACTTCTGTCTTGCCAAATCCAACGTCGCCGCAGATCAGTCGATCACTGGCTTGTTCCGAAGCGAGATCGGCGAGCACCGCCTCGATCGCGGCACGCTGATCCACTGTCAGTTCGAATGGAAACTGATCGACAAAACGTGCGTACTCATCAACTTCTGCACGCATGATGCGCGAGCGGCGCGACAGGCGATGGGCATGAATGTCCAGGAGTTCTGCAGCCACGTCCGCGGCCTTCTCAGCGGCACGACGTCGAGCCTTTTCCCACTGGTCGCTGCCAAGTCGATGCAGGGGCGCATTGGTTTCGTCGGCACCGGTATAACGACTGATCAGATGCAGGGACGCCACCGGAACGTAGAGGCGTACGTCGTCGGCATAGGACAACGTCAGGAACTCGTGAGTAGCGCCATCGATTTCAAGGGTCTGCAATCCCAGGTATCGACCCACACCATGTTCCAGATGAATGACCGGCGCGCCGATGTTCAGCTCGGTGAGATTGCGGATGATCTCGCCGGGATCGACGATTCGACCACCTCGCGTCTGCACGCTGCGTTCCACCGGGCGGCTGCCGAGCAGCTGGCTTTCAGACAGGACGATGAGGTCGTCGAAGACAGCGCTGCTGGCGAGTTCACCCACGCAGATTCCCTGGGATTCCTGGCTGCGCAGAAAGGTGTCGAAACCGGTGAAGTCCCTGGGCTGGAGGCCGGCGCGGCGGAGATGTTCCGAGAGCAGTTCCCGACGGCCCGTGCTTTCGGCGACGAAGAGGGTTCGCTGGCCCGGCTGCTGTCTGAGAAATTCGAGCATGGCAGCAGCCGGTCGCTCGGCATGGGCGTTGAAAGCGATGTTGTGGATCGGCGTGACCATGAATGTCAGCTCATGGCGCTGTCCCGTTGGAATCTCGTGCAACCAGACCTGCGTGTTGTCGGCGATGGCGGTGCGCCACTCCGGATCGTCCAGATAGAGTGATCCGGGCGGCAGAATTGGCCGTTCAATGTCGTAACGAAGGCTCTCATGCCGAATGTTGACGTCGTCTAGAAAATGCGTGGCAGCGGACTGAGCATCGCCATGGAAAAAGAACCGGCTGCCCTGCGGCAGATAGTCGAACAGCGTATCCAGGTGATCAAAAAAGAACGGCAGGAAGTACTCGATACCGGCCGGTGGCAGTCGGTTGGTCACATCCTGATAGACGCTGCAGCGACGAATATCGACGTTGAACGTGTGATGCCAGTTGTTCCTGAAGCGGGCTATGGCATCGGCGTCAAAGGGAAATTCACGCGCCGGCAGGTAGTCGATGCTCGAAACTGCTTCGATGGTGCGCTGTGTCTCGGTATCGAAATAACGAAGGCTCTCGATCTCGTCATCAAACAGGTCAATACGCACCGGGCGATCGTGGCCGGTAGGGAACAGATCCAGCAACGCGCCACGCACGGCGAACTGACCGAGCCCGGTAACCGTTTCGACCGCCTGATAGCCTGCGGCTTCCAGTTGGCGGCGGGTTGCGTGCAGGTCGAAGCGTTCACCTACCTTCAGGCGTAGAGCGGCCGTCGCCAGGTAATGTCGTGGTGGTAGTCGGTGCAGCAACGCCTGGATCGGTACGACGAGGATGCCGGTCTGGCTGTCGGGGAGGGCGCGCAGGATGCGCAATCGCTCGGCAACGATATCTTCATGTGGCGAAAACGGATCGTAGGGGAGGGTTTC
>CAMDVY010000156.1 GCA_945878745.1 Klebsiella pneumoniae
GTGGCGAGTCATTTGAAGCTGGGCGTGACACTCGAAGGGTATGAGCCGCCCAAGGATCATCGACTGCAAGTGCTGCAGATCACACCGGATCCGGGTGTGATCGAAGTGAACGTGCCGCCGGTGACAAGTTTTCGTGAGCTTGTCAAAAAAACCGAAGAGCTGTATGCGCAAGCCAGGCTGACAAGGCTGGGCACAGAGAAATTCATGCTGGATGGCCGGCACACCGGGACTGGTGGTGGCAACCACGTGACGCTGGGTGGTGCCAAGCCCGAAGACAGTCCGTTTCTGCGCCGTCCGGAATTGCTGGGCAGTCTGCTGCGGTTCTGGCAGCGACACCCAAGTCTGTCCTACCTCTTTTCCGGATTGTTCATTGGGCCGACCAGTCAGGCGCCAAGAGTCGATGAAGCGCGGGACGATCACCTGTACGAACTGGAGATAGCACTCGATCAACTGCCGGAAGGCGACACTGATCGACCCTGGATCGTTGACCGTGTTCTGCGCAACTTCCTCGTTGATTTGACCGGCAATACGCATCGGTCAGAGTTCTGCATCGACAAGTTGTATTCACCGGACAGCGCCGGCGGTCGACGCGGACTGGTCGAGTTTCGGGCCTTCGAGATGCCACCACATGCGCACATGAGCACAGCGCAGATGCTGCTGATTCGCGCCTTGGTAGCGCGGTTCTGGAACAAACCCTACAAAGCGCCAATGATTCGGTGGGGCACTGATCTCCACGACCGGTTCATGCTTCGGCACTTCGTCTGGCAGGATTTCGAGGATGTCCTGAGGAGCATGCAGCGAGCCGGTTACGCCTTCGAAGCGGAGTGGTTCCTGCCGTTCCTGGAGTTCCGCTTTCCATTTATCGGTCGGATTGAAGCGCGGGGAATCTCGCTTGAACTGCATTCGGCACTTGAGCCTTGGCACGTGCTGGGAGAAGAGAGCACCGGGCAAGGAACAGCCCGCTACGTGGATTCATCGGTCGAGCGTGTGCAGGTGCTGGTGCGCGGACTGCCTGGCGACCGATATGCCGTGAGCTGCAATGGTCGACAGGTACCCTTGCACCCAACTGGGGAGCAGGGCACTTACGTGGCGGGAGTTCGCTACAAGGCGTGGAATCCCCCGTCGAGCATGCACTCGACGATCGATGTGCATGGTCCGCTGGTATTTGACCTGGTGGACGTGGCGAACGAGCGATCAATTGGTGGCGGTGTGTATCACGTCACGCACCCGGGTGGGCGCAACTACTCAACCTTCCCATTGAATGCAAACGAAGCAGAAGCACGGCGTGGTGCGCGATTTCACGCGCATGGGGGCACTCAGGGACGCATCACCCTGAAGCCCGAGCGGGTGCATCCCGATCTGCCGTTCACGCTCGACTTGCGACGACGCGGCGGTTGATGAAGATCAGGCCGGCGCCGACCAGCGCCAGTGCCATCGCGAAACGAGGGGTCAGTGGATCGTCGAAGATCAACCAGCCCGACAGCACGCCGAACAATGGCGCGAGCAGGCTGAATGACGCCATGTTGCCGACCGGATAGATGGCCAGGATGCGTGCCCAGAGCAGATAGCCGATGCTGGCGACGGCGATGACCTGGAACGCGAATATCCAGACGATGGTTATCGTCATGTCGCGTATGGTGGCCCCAAAAACCGGGGCTACCGCCAACAGCAGGACCGCCGAGACCCCGAGTTGAAACAGCATGACCTGTTCTGCGGGGCGCTGGATGAGGACCGTGGTACGGATGCCCAGTGCAATGGCCGACCAGCAGATTGCTCCGGCAATCGCGAGAACATCACCGATCCATGAATTGGCTGAAGGCTGCGAGCTTGAGTCAGTGAGCCCGATCGACAAGCCGGTAAACGCAATGACGAGACCGATCAGCTTCCCCGGATGGAAGCGTTCTTCGGGGATCAGGAAGTGCGCGCCGATGGCGGTAAACAGCGGCATGCTGTAGAAGAAGAGCGATACGCGTGAGACCGTCGTGTAGTCCAGCGCCATGAACAGAAGCGCAAACTCCAGCGCAAACAAGACGCCCAACAAAAGGCCCCACTTCACACTGCCGCCGCTAAAATCCAGTGGCTTGCGGAGGATGAGGGTCCACAGGAGTACGACCACAAAAGCGCACGCACTTCGTAAACCGGATTGAAACATTGGCGACATGCCAACGTTGACCAGCTTCACCAGTGCCTGATTCAGGCCAAGAATGGCGCTGAAACCGATCAGGAGCGAAGCACCCAGCCCATCGATGTGATCTTTGCGTTCTGGAAACATGAGGCGCCGGTCTGGTGACAAGGCGCCAGTCTACGAGCAGTTGTGGCGAACGGTAAACCAGGTGTCGTCAGGTCGCGGTCAACCTGACGTTGTCGATGAGGCGAACGGAATGCGTGCCACAATCCATGAGCACTGCACCAAATCGCCGCCCGGCATGGGTTTCGATGTAGTCAACCTCAAACCCGGCTCGTACCAGTTCGTCATGAATGACTCGATCTGGGGCTTCAGCACGAAGCAGTCGGCTGAAGGTCGGGGCCAGGCAACGTGCCTGTGGAGTGAGCCTTGCGTTTCTCGAACTCAATGCGAGCCCATCGGCGTCGCGTACAGTTGCAACCGGGACAATCTCAACGGGTAGAAAGAATGCCTTGGCCATGTCGGCGATGAGGGATAACTGCTGATAGTCCTTTTCCCCAAAGTACGCCCGTTGGGGCTGCACGATATTCAGCAGCTTGAGAACGACGGTGAGAACACCGGTGAAGTGACCTGCCCGGTGTGCACCGCAAAGTGTCTGGCTGAATCCCAGTTCATCTACACGGAAGCGATAGTTGTCCGCATACAATTCGTCGTATTGAGGCACCAACACAAAGTCCACCCCGCGCTCTTCGGCCAGTTCGAGGTCCGACTCCAGTGTGGAGGGGTAGTTGGTCAGATCCTCCGGGTTGTTGAATTGCGTCGGATTCACATAGATGCTCAAAACCGTGCAATCGTTTTCGCGCACCGACTGATCGAGCAGAGCGGCATGACCACGATGGAGTGCGCCCATGGTTGGAACGAAGCCGATCGAGTTCGGGATTTGCCTGCGGATCGACTGCCACTCGCGAATTGAATGGATGACGTTCATGCGTAGGACTCCTCCGGCTTCGGGAACTCGCGGCTGAGCACGTCACTGTGAAACTGATTGAATGCCAATTTCATTGAAGAGTGTGTGTCGGCATACTGACGAAGGAATTTCGGTTTGAAGGCTTCGTTCATGCCGAGCATGTCCTGCAGTACCAGCACCTGACCGTCCACACCATCACCGGCCCCAATGCCGATCACGGGGATCTGCAAGCCTTCGCTCATCCCTCGACCGAGAACGCGAGGAACACACTCGAGGACGATGGCGAAACAACCCGCCTGTTCGAGGCGTCGTGCTGAATTCATCATCTCCGCGGCTGCTCCTTCTGATCGCCCCTGGACCCGGTGCCCGCCCAACGATTCAACTGACTGAGGCGTAAGACCAAGATGTCCCATGACGGGCACACCAGACTCGACGATATGTCGCATGAGTTCGAGCTGGCCTGCCTCGCCCTCGATTTTCACTGCGTTCGCGCCTGCTTGCATGAGCGAACTCACCGCGTTCATGGCGTGCTCCAGGCCTTTTCTGACACTCAGGAAAGGCATGTCTGCGACGATGAGCTTGTCCGGTGCTCCGCGTCTCACTGCGGCGGTATGCATGGCCATCATCTGTACGTCAGCATGTAACGTGCTGGGAAAGCCGTGTTGCACCATGGCTACACTATCGCCAATCAGCAACACATCCACCTCCGACTGGTTCAACAAACGCGCGAACGCGAAGTCGTAACAGGTCAGCATGGAAATCGGGGAGCGGCTGCGCTTGCGCGTCTTGAAATCAAGAATATTCATAACGGGTACCTGTCCGGTTGGGATCAAGTCCTTCACGTGATGTCTCACGGGAGTAGGGACGTAGCTCTAAACTCAATACTCTCTGTAAACTCAATACTCTTTGTAAACTCAATACTCTCTGTTTTTGGTCTTGGTTTCGGCAAAGAAATCCAAGCCAGACAAAAAAGTACTACGTTGCTCCGGCGCTGTCTACTGGCGAATTACCGGCATTGGCAAGGCCTTTCCGGGATCTGGAAGTGACTGGCGAGTGATTCGGATACCCGACCCGGCAGTCCAGTTGAGGTCTCGATCAAACTGCAAGGTCCTTGCAGAGTAGTCGATCTGTTGCAGGCGTGCCGTCTGGCCGGAGTTTTCGAATTCCAGTTCGTCGCCGACTTCGCCGGGGATGGCAAAACCGTCGAACAACGACAGAACGTCGTCGACTTCCATGAATCTTCCAGTTCCGCTGGTCTGGGCTCTGGCATGCCAGATGAGTGGCACATCGTCGTCTCCAGAACGAGCGTCGATGTTTTCATCACTGGTGAAAATCGTCGCGCGTGGTTTGTTGACCAGGTTGCCATGACAATCCGTGTTACCGGAAAAAAGATTGCCGAAAACACGATTGTCGCTGGCCCGGAGTGGAGTGCCGGATGCCCCACTTACAGCTTCGCATCGGTTGGCTACAAACCGGTTGGCGTATACCCTGTTGCCGTAGTTGTAGAGAGCTTCCTGCTTATAAACCGCGAAGTGAATGGCGCCTCCTTCGTTGTCGGTAAACAGATTGCTGCGCACGATTCCCAGTTGCTGGCTGTATTGAATACCGTTGTATTTGTCTGGTCGGCTTGATCCCGTCACGTGGGCAAATTTGTTTCCTTCGAACAGATTGCGCTTGGTCGCATCGAACCGCATCGGCGCGTCACTGATGCCTTCACAATCGTAGATTTCCGCGGCCTTTTGCCGCTCATTGTGCAGGTAGTTGGCTCGTATCACGTTGAAGTTGCTGCAGCGGATGCTGATCAGGCTGTGACGCGCAAACTCAAGGTGATTGGCTGCTACCAGATTGTGATCTGACTCTTGCAAGACAATGCTGTCGTTGCCGCGATAGAAGCTGTTCTTTTCCAGGCGATTGAAGTGACTGCGAACGAGTTTCAGACCGCCGGTCGTGCCACGAGCCAGAGCTTCAATGAACTTGTTGGCGGAAAGGGAGTTGTAGTGCGCGTCCTCGAGGCGCCCCCACCCCAGCGAGTCGCGAAATACGAGCTCTGAAATGGTGATGTGCTGCACACCCTTGAGCTGGATTGCAGGCTCGTCCTGAACCGAGATAGCAGCGACTTCGCCCGACTGACCAACGTACTTGATTGGCGCCTGTGTGGTGCCGGAAGCGGCCGGTCGAATGGGCGTCGAATAGAGTCCGCCACGAAGCACGATTACATCCCCTGCCTGGGCCATGTTGTTGGCAGCGTCGAGATCGTTGAATGCGAGTTCTCTGCCTGCTCCACAAGTTCGGGTAGATGGATCGTAGGCGGTACACGGACTCTGCTGAATCTGACCATCGACGTAGTACAAACGCGGAGCGACGGGAGAGCCCGCAAACGGTGCGGTTGAGGGGGGCGGCGGCACTCGGTCGCCGTCTGTTGTTGTACATGCAGTCAGGATACTGACTAGCGTCAGGCTGCACCAGGCAGCCCGGTTACTCCTGTTTCGGCTCAAAGTGTTCGGCAACGTCGGTTCCCTCGTTGTTGAAGAAACGCTCCATCTGCTCATTCAGATAGCGTCTGGCTTCCGGTTCGATGAGTCGCAGGTGCTTCTCGTTGATGAGGGTAGTCTGCAGCGCCTGCCACTCCGTCCATGCCTGTTTTGAAATGGTCGAAAAGATGGTTTCGCCTCGTTTACCTGGCAATGGAGGGACATCCAGGCCCTCCATGGAGGTTCCGTATTTCCGGCACGTTATCATTCTTGTCACGTTGACCAGACCTCCTTGAGTTCGCGCAACAACCGACTGGCCACTGCCGACAATCCGATTGGTTGATTATCACCCGGCGAATACCAGAGTCGATCGGTGTCTTCGCCTATCTGATGGGTCAAGTCGCTGTGTACTTCAAACACCCGCGGCTGTACCTGCAACCGGAAGTGCGTAAACGTGTGGACAAATGGTTGGATATCTATCGAAACATGTTCGATCAATCTCATCCCGAATTCTTCCTCAAATGCTTCCGGTGAAGTGTTGCTCGGCCTTTCAGGAGGCGACCACAATCCTCCCCAGATGCCAGAGGGCGGGCGCCGTTCGAGTAAACATGCGCCGTCTCCCCTGACCAGCAGGGCAAAGATTCGCGCCTGCTCAGGCAGGGTACGTTTTGGTTTGGGCTGAGGAAAACGGTCAATCGCGCCAAGAATGCGGGCGTTGCACCGTTCGAAGAGGGGGCATTTGGTGCAAGCCGGCTGACGTCGGGTACACACCGTTGCACCCAGGTCCATGATGGCTTGGGTATAGTCGGCAAGCTGTTCATCTGGCGTGTGTTCTTCGGCAAGGGTCCATAAATGCCTGGATACGGCGCTGTCGCCAGGATACCCCGCGACAGAATGAAACCGGCAGAGCACGCGCTTCACGTTGCCATCGAGAATGGCCGCCTTTTCTCCGAAGGCCATGGCCGCGATTGCACCAGCGGTCGAGCGACCAACACCCGGCAAAAGTTCGAGTGAGGTGGTGTCCCTGGGGAATTGTCCGTCATGATCCTGCATGAGCACCTGTGCGGCTTTATGCAGGTTCCGGGCGCGACTGTAGTAACCGAGTCCAGACCACAAGTGGAGTACTTCATCGATCGGGGCTTTGGAAAGGCTAGTCAAGTCAGGGAAACGACTCAGAAATCTCTCGAAGTAGGGCAGTACGGTTTGCACCTGAGTCTGTTGGAGCATGATTTCCGACAACCACACCCGATACGGCGAGCGAGGGTGTTGCCAGGGTAGATGTTTGCGGCCATGCAGGGCATACCAGGCGAGCAGTTGGTCCGCAAACCAGTCACTCACCGAAGTTCTCTAATTGAAACGTAGAAGGGGTCAGCTTGGGTGTAGGTTTAGCGCTGTGGTGTTGATGCACCGCGCCAAAGTCGGCCCGGCAGCATGATTCGTGGCCAGCGGAAGCGGCTGGACGATCTGGTCCTGCAAACAGACACGTGTTTGAGCAGGCCAGTTTCTGCCTGCTCAAAAGATGCGAATGGACCG
>CAMDVY010000157.1 GCA_945878745.1 Klebsiella pneumoniae
TCAGGAGATCGCTCCTACGAATCTGCTTCGGTTATGAAGTTCGGCTTGACCACCAGGTGGGTACAGCGCAGTCGTTTGCTCCTTGTCGCCGGGCTTCTGATCCTCATCGTCCTGCTTGATGTGTTATTGCCACCGCCAATTCCCTCACCGATGGCGCGAGCCAGTACTGTCGTGCTGGCCAGGGATGGTACGCCACTGCGAGCCTTTGTCAGCGATGATGGCGTGTGGCGGTATCCCGTGACACCGGAGGATGTTTCACCTCTCTATGTGGAGGCACTGCTCGGGTACGAAGATCGGTGGTTTTTCCAGCACCCCGGCGTCAATCCGCTGGCACTGGTTCGGGCGGTTTTCCAGGCTCTTCGATATGGGGAAGTCGTTTCCGGTGGTTCCACTCTGACGATGCAGGTGGCGCGTCTCATAGAACCGATCCCACGTCACGCTGGTGGCAAACTCAAGCAGATCATTCGTGCACTGCAGATCGAGCGACGCCTGACCAAGGCACAAATTCTCACGATCTACCTGGAGCGCGCGCCATTTGGTGGCACTGTGGAAGGTGTGGAAGCTGCTTCGTGGGCCTATCTTGGCAAACCATCGAAACAACTTTCTCGAGCGGAAGCGGCGATGCTGGCGGTGTTGCCGCAGGCGCCCAGTCGATTGCGGCCGGATCGACATCCGCAGTCTGCGCGCCAGGCGCGTGACAAGGTGCTCGACAGACTGCGCCGGCAGGGTCAATGGCCGGCGGATGCGTTGAGCGAGGCCGTGCAGGAACCGGTCGTATCGAGGCGGCTAGTGCCGCCCATGCTGGCCGCCTTGTTCGCCGAGCGGCTCCGGCAGGAACATGCCGATGCACGGGTTCTGCGTTCGACCATCGATGTTGAATTGCAGCGCCTGCTTGAGTCCCGATTGGCTGCAGAGGTCACGCGCTTGCCGGCCAGATCCTCTGCTGCCGTACTGCTGGTCCACAACAGCACCCGCGAGGTGCTGGCTTATGTGGGATCCGCGCGTTTTGCCGATGAAGCACGACTTGGTCATGTGGACATGATTCGTGCCATCCGTTCTCCGGGTTCCACACTCAAGCCCTTTCTTTATGGCCTGGCGCTGGATGCGGGTCTCGTCCACTCCGCGAGCCTGATGGTCGATGCGCCACAGACCTTTGACGGCTATCGCCCGGCCAACTTTGGCGACTTCTTTCATGGTCCGGTCACGGTGGCCGATGCGCTGCGTCGTTCACTCAACGTGCCTGCAGTGGAACTCTTGCAGCAGGTGACACCTGTGCGATTTACGGCGCGCTTGCGTCATGCGGGAGTCCGTCTGGTTTTGCCCAAGGCGGCGGTGCCGAATCTGTCGATCATTCTCGGCGGAACAGGTACGCGACTGGATCAGATTGCCGGAGCCTATACGGCATTCGGCAACAACGGTGTGGGAGGTCCTGTTCGGTTGCTGCTCGACGAACCCATGCAGGACCGCGAAATCCTGAGTCCAGGCGCGGCCTGGATCGTGCGAGATGTTCTGGAAACCAATCCACTACCTGAACAACTGGCCAGCGGCATGGTCAACGACGTGCGGCTGGCCTGGAAAACCGGCACCAGCTATGGATATCGGGATGCGTGGGCCTTTGGCGTAACACCCACCTACACGATCGGCGTGTGGACTGGGCGGCCCGATGGCACTCCCTTGCCAGGGCAGTATGGAGCGGTCACTGCACTCCCGATGCTGGTCAATATCCTGCGGGCACTGCCGCGATCGCCCGCAGATCGAACACCTCCGACACCCCCTGCCTCCGTGTCCTCCCGCGAAATCTGTTGGCCGACCGGTCTGCCGGAAGTGGACGATCGGGCACCCCTGTGTCATGTCCATCAAACCGCCTGGCTGCTCGACAACAATCTGCCACCCACTCACGTCTCGCAGCGTGGTGATGACTGGCCGCTTGTCAGCAACGTCGCCATCGAGCAGAAAACGGGACGCCGGGTGCCACCACACTGTGAGTCAGGAACAACCCGTGTCGTTCGGATTGCACGCTGGCCATTGCTGGCTTCACCGTGGCTTACCGCTGAACAGAAACGCCGGTCTGCGTTACCCCCTGTCAAAACAGGCTGCAGCGAGCCCGTTGGTGCTGTACGGAGCCTGCATATCGATGGCATTGTACCGGGAGCCGTCCTGCGTTCTGCGCCGGGATCTGGTCGGGCGCCGCTGTTGCAGCTGAAGGCGCGAGGCGCGACCGGTCGTGTGTACTGGCTCGTCAACGACAAACTGGCTGGTCTGAGCGAGGATGAGGGCAGTTTCGAATTGTCTCTCCCTGATACCGGGACGCAGGCCATTCTGGCAATCGATGGCCGTGGAAAATTTGATCGACTGTCAGTGCGAGTGGTTGAGTGACAGGCCGTACTTTAAAAAAAAGCTAACGATGATCGAGAGGTGAGTGACTTGAGTATCAAGGATTCATTGCTCCAGGAGATGCTACGCAGTGGTGCCGAGCATGATCCCTACTATGGGGCTTCTTTCCTCTCTGACCATCTACCCATGGCGCTGGTGTCACTTCGGCGACTGGGCGCATCGGACAGCGAACTGACCCAGTTTCGAGATCGTTATGCCAAACGCCTGGAACCACAACGCTACGAGGAGCGGACCATCGTTGGTCCTGTCTGGCCGGATTGTCGCGGCAAGCGTCAGCTTTTTCCTGGACTGAGACGCTACTTTGAAAACGCGCTTGACCAGCAGGGACGGGGCGGGGTTCTGCGAGAGTGGATGCCACGATTGATCGAAACCGCGGGCATCGATGCGTTGCACCCGCTCATCAGGACCGCGCTTGCCGTTGAAGGTGAGTGCGATGCGGAACTCGCCTGTGCGTTGGCTTATTGGGTCAGTGCCTCGGAGCCGGTTCCGGTGGCTGATGGTCCTCGAGAGCAAAGTGATCCTGCGGAGCTGTTCCATCGATTGCGTGCTCACCCAGTGCTCGGCCAGCGACCCGCGTCCACGGACATGTTCGGGGCCCAGCTCGGTCAGTTGGGTGGCATGGAGGGCTTCAGAAGACTCATACGCTGGCGTGGCGCATCTGTTGGACTCAAGGATCTGGCCCGAGAAGCCGCTCGAGTTTATCTGGGTTATGGTCACTTCTTTGCGCTGCATATGGTGACCGGCAGCCAGGCCGTGCATCTGCTGGCGCCATGGGTTGGAGACGACGACAAGGTCGCAGACGCACTCTGGATGAGTCTGGCGGCGGCTTATCTGATCATCCGTACACCGGCCTATGCACCTGTTGAATCGCCAGTCAAAGGTGAACCTTCAAGAGCAGCCGTTTTGAGATCGGCGATGGCCGCAGAAGATGAACACATCGCCAAGCTGGGTTACAGCGCATTTGTGGAGTGGGATGCCTGGCATCTGCCGGAACATGCGCTCATCCTGCAGCGGATTGAACAGGGCAAAGCCACTCTTTTTTTCTAGTCATTTCCGGATCTGTGCGTCACCGTCAATACTTGCATGAGGAAAAACGACCATGGCTGATCTGATAGCGCTCTCAAATGCAGTGATCGACGAAGGCAAGGGGGCCGATGCTGTCGGTCCCATCAACCGGATCAACCACCAGTTGTCCGTCATCGCGGATGGTGTAGCCGTGGTTGAAGCCTTCTCACACTGTGTCCTGTTTGATACGGACGATGGTCTGATCGCCTTTGATACGTCCAACGAACAAGGTGGCAAAAAAGTCGTTGACGCGGTGCGTGGCTGGCGAACCCGGCGATTCAATACCGTCGTCTACACCCACGGCCATGCGGATCACGTGGGCGGGGCAGGCGCTTTTGTCGCTGATGCAGAGAGTTCCGGGCACCCGGCACTGCGTATCGTCGGCCACGAAAACGTGCCAAAACGATTCGATCGTTACAACCTGACCAACGGCTATAACCAGATCATCAACGAACGGCAGTTCGGACAGTTTCGCAAACGAGGTTACGACATTTCTGCGGGCGGTACGTTTCTCCCCAAGTCGTCGCCAAAACCGGATCTGACCTATCGCGATGAACTGCGCCTTGAAGTGGGTGGCCTGGAAGTTCAGTTGCGTCATGCCAAGGGTGAAACAGACGATCACTCGTGGTCCTGGATTCCACGGTACAAGGCGATCTGTGCAGGCGACTTTTTCATCTGGAACTTTCCCAACGCCGGGAATCCGCAGAAGGTGCAGCGGTATCCGCTGGAGTGGGCTGCGGCGATGCGTGCCATGGCTGAGCAGGGCGCAGAGCTGTTCTTGCCCGCGCATGGCCTGCCCATTGCAGGTGCGGCGAGAATCCGGATGGTACTCACCGATGTCGCTGATGCACTGGAGTATCTCGTCAGAGAGACCCTTGTGATGATGAACCAAGGCGCACGTCTCAACGATATCGTGCACGCCGTGAAGATCGATCCGACGATTCTTGAAAAGCCGTACCTGCGACCCATGTATGACGAACCCGAATTTGTCGTTCGCAACATCTGGCGGATGTATGGTGGCTGGTATGACGGAAACCCCGCCAACCTCAAGCCTGCACCCGATGCCAGGCTTGCGACTGAACTGGCGGGCTTGGCGGGCGGTGCCTTGCGCCTTGCCGAGCGTGGCCTCGAACTGGCAGGCAGTGATCCGCGGCTGGCATGTCATCTGGTCGAGCTGGCTGCCCAGGCCTCGCCTGATGACAAGCGGATCCACACGGTGCGCGCAGAGGTCTATCAGAAGCGCCGCGAAGGTGAGACCTCGCTTATGGCAAAGGGCATCTTCGGTCATGCCGCGAATGAGTCAAAGTCCCGAAGCGAGTAGAGCGGGGTCAGGAGACGTTGAGCGATCCGCATCAGAACCTGTCGCGATCAGGAGATCGCTCCTACACGATTGGTCGTCGCGGTTATGTAGGAGCGGTCTCCGACCGCGATCCGAATGTACGATTGCTCAACTATTGTCCAATCAAGGTTAACCAAGCATCTGATAGGCCGCGGTTCTCATGTCATCGGCGAGCGGTAACGCCGAACCCAGGAACTGCGACATCACCAGACCGATCATCTCTTCCGCGGGATCCACCCAGAAAAATGTGCTGGCAGCCCCCGCCCAGCCCAGTTCACCCACATTCGTGAGTTGTAGCGCACGTCCGGTATCAAGCATGACCCGGACGCCAAGTCCCCAACCATATCCAGGCAGGGGCTGCAGTCCGATGGTCAATGGCAGCTGATCCGCTGGAATACGATTGGCCCGCATCATCGACAGCATGGGTCTGGACAGGATCGTTCGGCCGTCTGCGGTTTTGCCACTGATCAGCATGCGTGCAAACGCCGCATAGTCATCCATGGTTGAAAACAGACCGTGGCCGCCACGTCGCAGACCTTCAACATCCGGCGGATAAAAGTCGTTCACATCGCGTGTTTCCAGGGTGTGTGGCTGCAGATCAAGCGCTGGAATGGCCAGCAGGTCACCGGTGCCATACATCGGCAGCAGCCGGTCCCGTTTTGCCGGGCTGACCTGATAGGCGGTATCGACCATGTCGAGTGGATCGAACAACTCCTGTTGGGCAAACCGGTCGATGGTCATCCCTGTAGCTTTCTCAACCACATGGGCCAGTACATCGGTGCATACGCTGTAACGAAACTGGCTACCGGGCTGGAAAGCGAGTGGCAGTTTGGCCAATCGGGCCATCATCTCGTCGAGATCCATGGTGCCGTCTTCGAGGATGCGGGCTTGTCGGTAATAAGGCGAGATGTGGCAACCGTGGATGAAGGGATAGGTGAAACCGGCCCGGTGAGTGATCAGGTCCTCAACGTTGATGAATCGGTTAGCGGGTTCCAGGCGACCATCCGGATGCAGCACCCGCATGCCTGCAAAGGCACGATTGAACTGGACCAGCGCGTCATAGAGTCGCAGCTTGCCTTGTTCAATGAGGATCAGTGCCAGTACCGAGACAACGGGTTTGGTCATCGAGTACAGGCGATAGATGGGTTGTTTCGGCAAAACCGCACCCGTGGTGACATCGGCAATCCCTGCCTGACCACGTGTCAGGGTTTCACCTCGGCGCTGGACCAGCCATTCGATGCCGGCATATTGCTTGCGACCGATGTAACCCTGCGCCACCGCGCTCATACGATCCATGCGGGACATGTCGCGTTTCCTGATCTGAAATGTGAGGGTGGAGTTTAGCCAGCCAGATGCAGGTTGTCTTTGTCAAAGGGCAGAAGGTCTGCGATCAGCAGGGACTCAAGGCGTTTTGTCGTGAACCATCGGCAGTGCGACATGCGTGAAGATTTCCCGCAACAGCA
The DNA here is from genome assembly GCA_945878745.1 of Klebsiella pneumoniae. Taxonomy (GTDB): domain Bacteria; phylum Pseudomonadota; class Gammaproteobacteria; order Pseudomonadales; family Azotimanducaceae; genus SYFY01. The sequence continues at coordinate 6,262 of CAMDVY010000157.1, forward strand.
TTGTCGCTCCCTCGTTCGTCAGATGGTTGTCGTCGTAATAGAGCGGCTCGCCCGCGATCGACGATATACAGCCTGGCCGGTCGGGCAAGTTGCAGAACGCGGCAGTCGAATCGACGACAACGATGGATGGATCATCGGCGAGAGTGTTGAATGCATGCATGAGTTCGGCATTGCGACTGTCGTAGACCGAGAGTGGCAAAGCAGGCACGTCGACCTGCGAGTCACCTCGCATGGCAATTCTGCCAAGGTATCTTGGGACGTCCCAGCCCTGTTCTGGCACGGGTAGTACGACGTAGATTTTGCGGCGCCCGTTGCGCAGCGCTTTGATCGTGTCGACGTAGGCCTCCAGCATGGCTCGGCGTCGGGTGGTGATATCAGCCGTCAGCGGAATGCCACGCACCGTGTAGTAGACGTCACCTCGCACCGATCTGCCACCTACGCCATTGTCGAAATCGTATTCGTGGATGTATGCGGACCACTGGGCCAGCACAATCAGTGTATCCAGGTCTTTTTCATTCACGTCGCGGATGACCTCGTCCACAAACTGACTGCACGGCTGGGCGTTGGAGTTATCGATGTGACGACCGAACGGACAGCCGTTCTTGGTGTACTGCACAAAACTCAGGCCACGCTGTTCGAATTCACGCGTCATCTCGTGCACGAGTGCTGCCGCGTGACTGTCACCGATCAGTCCAACGGCGGGGCCGGTATTGCTGCCTTTGACACACGCCGGCAAGGCGAAGTGTTCTTTTTGCAGATTACA
>CAMDVY010000158.1 GCA_945878745.1 Klebsiella pneumoniae
GACAATGAGGCTGCTGCCCAACAGCAGGATCAGCACCGGCAGCCACAACCGCCGCTCGCGTGCGCTTGGGGTTGCTGCATTCGCAACACATCCGAGTGAGCAATACGCAACCACCACCCAGATCAAGCTGTTCGACCATTCACGCAAGTCCGGCAACGCCAGCCCCGATCGAGCCGCCACGATCGCGATGAACGCAAGCAGGATCAGGATGGACAGTGCCGGGACCCAGCGCCAGACACCGGTCAGCACACCATGTGCTCTCCCGCCCATCGTCCACTCGCCCCACGGCGCGCCAAACACCAGCGCAACCTGAAACCCGATCGTGAAGAGAGAGAGCACGATGAAAAGCAACGCCGCCCACGACGCGATATCGAAGTTCACCTCTTTCCCATCATGTCGACGGCGGTCTGCACGGCTTGCACCAACTTGCGTTGTTGAGCGGCATTATTGACAGGCAATCGAGTGAAGTCATCCCCGGCTAGTCGCAGGTCGGCAAACAGCCCCTCCGGATCTTCATGAAAGTGCAGGCATGCTTTGGACCGCCTATAGAACACGCCCTCGCTCTTTTCCTTCAGCCCATTGACGCTCCGCAATTCAACGAGGACATGTTCGAGTTGCCGAAGTGCTTCTTTTCCCGCGTGTTTCATTACTCACCGTCCCACTCGGCAAACGTGATGAGGTTGCCATCCGGATCGAGAATCCCGAACTCCCGGGTTCCCCAGGGTTTGGTCGACATCGGTGCGCGGGGATGGACGACACCTGCCTGCAGACAGACGTCATGCAGGGCATCGACACCTTCAACCCGGATTCGGCAGCTGGTGTTTTCGGGATAACGCCGATCATCACAGGCCCAAAAGTGAATGCCCACAGCACCCCGGGTGACGACGCCATAAACGCCTTGTTCAGCATGCCGAACATCAAAGCCAAGTACATCAGTGAAAAAATCGACGCTGCGCTGGATATCCAACGACGCTAACACCGGAATTGCAGACACGAACCGTGTTTCACTCATGCTCGTTTTTCCTTTGCGGTGGGTACTGCCACCAGGTCAGCAGCACCAACAAGCCAAACGATGTATAGGCAACCACGAACACCCAGGGTGGCAGATCAAAGAACAGGATGCCTCCAAGCCAGTGCTCAATGAACGATGTGGAATAACCATCCACACCCGCCGCGAATCGCGCGTAATTTTCCAGCGCAGTCAGCGGACAGACGATGCCGAACCACGACTCGAGTACCACTACCAGGATCGCCAGCAGGTGAGCCCCGCGAAACCAGTACCGGTTCACAAACACCCAGCCGAGGAAGTTCCCGACGATGATCGCGACCAGCCCACCCACGACGAACAGGACAAAACCAGCGTGCAGGATGAGTACCGTATCGGCGACCCAACCCCACACCGCGGGCGTCATGCTGGCTGGCGATCGTCCTGCAGAACGACGCCGTAGGAACGTACTTCGGCTTCGTGTGGCACATCTCGCCACGGTTCTCGCAGCGCCGCCGAATACCATGCGCGCATGGACGACAACGTTCGCAATCGCTGCGCATAGTCCTGCGCCTGCGCAGACAGCTCGGGTGAATAAGTCTGAACACGAAAGGCAACCGGTGCGTAAAACGCATCCACTGCAGTGAATCGCTCGCCAGCGAGGAACGGGCCGCCAAATTTTGACAAGCCATCGCACCAGAGTTCGTCGACCCGCGCCCAGTCAGCTTGCAGTGCCTTGGTCACCTTGTGCAGCTTGACTCGAAGCCCACAGTTCATGCCGCAATGGTTTCGCAGTTCGCCAAAACTCGAGTGCATTTCCGCCGACGCGCTGCGTGCCCAGGCGCGAGCAATTCGATCTGATGGCCACACCTGCGGATGACTTTCGGCGACATACTCTGCGATCGCGAGCGAATCCCAGATCACCGTTTCACCATCCACCAGGCAAGGCACCTTGCCCGTGGGAGAAAAGGTCTTGAAGGTGTCAGAGGACTTTTCATCGAAAGGGGTCAGCCGTTCGATGAACGGGATTCCCAGTTCCCGCAGCAGAATCCAGGGGCGGAGCGACCAGGAGGAGTAGTTCTTGTTGGCAATGTGCAGGAGGAGCATGGTTCTCTAGGTTCCTTCGGACGGTCGGCGACTGGGTGCAATCATGAAATAGAAACCGTATGACGGGCCAGGGTTTTCAACGTGTGCTCGTCATCCAGTAAAACTGGAGGCATCATCAGTGAAGACTCCATGCCCACGGTGACGCTCGGTGGACTCGCATATTTCAAGCGGTGAACAGGCGCGCCGATACTTCGGCCGGCGACCACACATCGGTATGCCAACATCACCGGTTCAGCATCGCTCGGCCTGGTACGGCGCTGATGTCCGCCAGCAGATCAGGACGGCGTCGAACGACATCCTGTACGTGCTCACACCTGCCGACATAGCAGAAATCGAGTCCGCCCTGGCCCACGCCAGAACCATCGGCAAGCCCACCATCTCACTCTCCGCCAGCGATTTTCGCTTGGAGCAGTTGCGTGACCGATTGGCAGCCATTCGCTTCGAGCTCCGCGAAGGGCGGGGCTTTGCGCTCATCAAAGGCGCGCCGGTCAATCGCTGGAGCACCGCTGACAGCGAGCTGTTTTTCTGGTGCCTCGGACAACACCTCGGCTTGCCGGGTTTGCAGAATCCACAAGGCGAGCTGCTCGGGCATGTGATGGACACCGGCGACGCCAAGGTCGACCCGATGGTTCGGCTCTACCGAACTGCGTCAAACATCAACTATCACTGTGACGGCGCCGACGTGGTGGGGCTGCTCTGCCTGCGGGCCGCCGACGCGGGTGGGCTCAGCCGCATCGCCAGCTCAGTGACCGTCTTCAACGAGCTGCTCAGGATTCGACCCGATCTCGCTGCACGACTGTTCGACGACATCCGCATGGATCGTCGCAATGAAGAAAAGCCGGGAGAGCTGCCGTATTCGGTGCTTCAGCCTTCCCGATACGATGGCTCGACGCTTCGGACGTTCTATCACTCGGACTACTTTCGTTCTGTGGCCAGACACGTTGGTGCACTGCCGGCTGCCGAGCTGGAATTGCTGGATGTTTATGAGTCGATCGCCGAGCGCGAGGACGTCCGCTTCGAGATGCAGTTTGAACCCGGCGATATCCAGCTACTGTCGAATCACACGGTCATCCACGCGCGTACCGCCTATCAGGACCACAAAGGCAAACAGCGACATCTGCTGCGTCTGTGGCTGACACTCCATCCGCGCTGATCAGACACCCTCAACAGAAAACAGCCGGCCGGTTGACGCACTCATGCGCAATGCCTTCAGAGGTTCGTAGTCGGGGGAGTGGTAGAACGCATTCAGGCGCTCCATATCGGCAAACTCCAGCACAATGGTTCGACCGGGCGAAACATCGCCTTCCAGCAATCGAGTGTCTCCTCCCCGAACCAGATAACGGCCACCATACGCCGCAATGATGGCCGGCACCTGGCGGCGGTATTCTTCGAATGCCTGTTGGTCCGTAATCTGGATATCGGCGATCAGGTAAGCGCTCATGGTGTTTGGTGACTCTTGTGAGAAAGGGTGTGGGCGTGGTCCTCCCAGTGGCGGCCATCAAACGGGATGATCCTCATGGCGGTCGGCGTTTCGACAAGACATCGCACGTTGACATCGACACCGTCGGGATTCGAGCGCGGGGTGTAGAACGGCTTGATGCCACAGATGCGACAGAACGTGTGCTGCGCAACTCCGGTATTGAACGTGTAAGTCGTTACTTGATCGCCCCCGCGAAGGAGGTGAAACGCCGACTTCGGCACGATCAGGTGTAGAAAGCCACTCTTCGAACAAATCGAGCAGTTGCAGTCCTCAACTTCAAGCACCTCTGAGGCGTTCACTTCGAACGCTATCGCGCCGCAGTGACAGTTACCGTGGTAGATCACGCTTTCGGTGCTTCGAGTCGGTAAAACGCGGTGGCCATCGGTGGTCGACCGCTGGTTACGGTATCTTCGAAGTGATCAAGCTGCCCGCCGAGCTTTTCTACAGCTTTGCGTGAGCGCCAGTTATCCACGCCAACGTGGAACCACACCGTGTCTGCTTGCTGAAAGGCATGCGCGAGCATGAGCGCCTTCAGTTCACCGTTGGTCGACCCACCCCAATGGCTCCGTGCGATGAACGTGTAACCGATGGCGACTTCCCGGGTTTCGGGTTTCCAGTCGTAATAGCGCGACGTACCGATCACCTTGCCTGACGCCTTTTCTTCGACGATCAACGCACCTTGTTTCAGTGCTCCTGTAAAGACGTTCTGCAGAAACACATCCCTTTGGTGCCGCAATGGATCCGGATGTTGTTCCCAGATCAACGGGTCGGCAGCGGCGGCATAGAGCGGTTCGAAATCATCTGCGGTCAACGGCCGCAATCGAAGAGTGGCGCCTTCAAGGGTTGGCGCAAATTCAAATGGAAGCATCACGTTGTCGTACACCATTAGATCTGTCGCAGAATAACAGCAGAAGAGGATTTCACGGAGTGAGCCCGCATCCCTCAGCGCTGCTCGCGCGGTCGCAACCGCAACCTGTGTCGCTGCATCAATCGGATAACCGTATACCCCCGTGCTGATGCAGGGGAATGCAATTGATGACGCGCAGTGTGTCGACGCAGCAGCAATCGACTTTCGATAACACGCTGCCAGCAACGACGCTTCCCCTTGTCTTCCACCTTGCCAGACGGGACCGACGGCGTGAGCAATCCACTTGGCGTGCAGTGCAAAGCCTGGGGTTACCTTGACGTCACCGGTTGCGCAGCCACCCAGTTGCCGACAGGCGTGCAACAGTTCGATCCCGGCAGCGCGATGAATCGCGCCATCCACACCACCACCGCCCAGCAACGATGTGTTGGCTGCATTGACGATGACATCCACCTGCAGCGTCGTGATGTCGGCTTGAAGCGCGCGAATGCGAACCGGTGCACTCATGTCGTCAGTCGTCCGCAATCAGGCGCTTGCCAAAACCTGTTGCCCGATCTTCGGTGTAGCCCAGTCGACGATAGAAGGCCATGGCCTGATCGTTTCCTTCACGCACCTGCAGATTGACCTTTGGGCAACCCAGCGCCAGCAAACGCGTCTCCACATCACTCATCAACTGTCGACCAAACCCACCCGTCTGCAACGCGGGTGATACGGCCAGGTAGTTGACCCATCCTCGATGCCCTTCGTAACCGGCCATCACGGAAGCCACAATCCGCCCCTGCGATTCGCCAACGAGGAACAATTCCGGTTGGACCAGAAGTTTGCGCTCGATGTCCTTGCGCGGGTTGTTCCACGGCCGCGTGAGGCCACAGTCCATCCACAACTGCACGACCTGCTCGGTGTCTTCCACTCGGAAACTGCGAATGTTCATCTTTGTACTCAACGGACGGACAACAAGTGCCTGACCAGTTCATCCGGCGCAGAGAAAAACGGTGAGTGGTCTGAATCCATGGAGAGCACACGCTGACAGGGCGATTCCTGAGTCATCCGCCGCTGCATCGCCAGTCCAATTGCACGGTCCTGCAGACACTCGATATAGACTCTGGGGACCCGGCCAAATCGATCAGCCGTCAGACTCAATGGCGTCGTCAGGGGTAACAGCGGTTCCGGTTGCAGCAAGGTTCTCGCCAATGCCCGGTCATCGGCATCACAACTCCCGTAAAACGCTTCGTCGATGATGCTGCCCTTGACCGTCGCCGAACGCTGGTCGCCAGCAACGATCAGGTTGCCCACCAACAGGGTTTCAGTATCTGTGCCTGACGTGGCGAACAGTGATTCGCCATCCTTGAGCAGAAAAGCGCAGAGGTAGACCAGCGTCCTGACTCGTTCCGGCCGCGCTTGTGCAGCCTCACTGACAAGAATGCCCCCGCGGCTGTGACCGACCAGGATGGCAGGCTCATCCGCAGCATCCAGCGCGGCGACCACCGTGTCGGTCCAGCTTTTCAGCGTGACATCTGCGAGTGGTGTCTTGTCCGCGCCAAGGGACGGCAGATCCGGTGCGATCACGCGATGTCCGGCTGCCTGCAAACGTGCAATGACCTTGTACCAGCACCACGCACCATGCCACGAACCGTGCACCAGAACGAAGGTACTCATCAGGATTCTCCGCGAGTGAGTTTGTCGTTGTAGTCTTCACCGGTGATCAATCCACCCTCGGTGGCGACTCGACCCACGTCGCTGGCCGGCAGGACATCCTGCACGAAGCCGATGCGTTTCCACGACGCCAATGGTGCGTGACCTTGTTCGTTCGGCACATATCGCGAGGTCTCCAGCCGCGCATGGCGATGGATGTAACGCGCACAATTCACGAACGCTGTATCGACACGTGCACGCACCAGCAACTGTGCCCCCGGAAAGTCACTCAGCAGGGAATCGTTGCTGCTGACTGAAGCAGTGGCCTGCACCCGCACCCGGTTCGGTGTTTCGAAATCGATGAAGAGCATGCCGATCTTGCCCGTGCACACGATGTTGCCCATCGACATGAACATGCCGTTCCCGTCATAGCTTGGAAACACCAGCGTCTTTTCATCCAGCACACGCACCAACCCGACTGGCCCGCCTTTGTGGGAAACGGTGGGCTCACCGTGTTGGTTGACGGTGGACAGGAAGAAAAAGTCGCGCGACTCGATGAACGCAATGTGCGCGGTGTCATTCAGGCGATCGGTAACCATCGCCTGCTCAAGACGGTCAGCCAGACGCCGGCTGTCAAACTGATCCTGCAAGGCCCGATGGGCTTCACCATAAATACTCATCCATTCCGCTCCTGTTCGAGTCACCCAATGTCCGCCCATCGGCTACTATCCGGGATCTCACGACATGGCCATGATTGGATCGATACAATCCATCGCGATTCAGACCGGAAAGATACAATCCGCAGATGAGCACCTCGTTTCAATGATCACCAGAACCGGCCGACATCGCCACTCATTCTGGCAGCTGTTCCTGCTGCTCACTTGCATGCAACTCAATGCCGCGATCCAGGCTGAAGCGAACGATATGGTCAGGATCGC
>CAMDVY010000159.1 GCA_945878745.1 Klebsiella pneumoniae
CCCTCATCGAACGAACCCGCATGTGGAGAAAATATGGTTTCTACCGAAGATCGACGTTCGTCATCAACATTTTCCAAATGATCCGGGCTAGAATCCTCAGCGTTGAGTAGCAGGGGATGTGCATGCTCAGGCCTACATTTGCGAGAAACGCTATCGGTCCATTGCTGGATCAGTTGATCTACCAGCTGGAACATGAAGGCAGCGCCACACAGTGCGCGTACTTCAATCGCATTCGGCGTTCGCTGAATGGTGCTCACGACGACTTCGAGCTCATCAATCCCATCCAGGCACTCTCAACCACACCTGCGGTCGGTTTTGCCTTTTCCCAGGACGCCGATGTGCTGATCGAAAGGATTCTCGAAAAAACTGCTGAGCTCTCGGCAGAGTTCACTTATCAGACTGGCCCTACACACTGACATGCAAATCCTTTCGCTGCATCGCTATCCGGTAAAAAGCATGGCGGGTGAAGATCTCGAACAGACATCGCTGGACATGAACGGCATCCCGGGTGATCGCGCTTGGGCAGTTCAGGATCTCACCCGAGGCGGCATGCGAGGAGCCAAGCGTTTCGCTCAGCTCATGCAGTGCCAGGCTCGTTTCATTCGCGAACCATCAGCGGAGGAACGATCTCCACCGGTGCAGATCGAGTCCCCATCCGGGCGACGCATCAACAGCGATGATGCGCAGGTTCACGACGTACTCACGCAAACCGTCGGTTCACCTGTGAAGCTGTGGCCGTTGCTGGATGCAACCCAGCTTGAACACTATCGACGAGGCGCGCCTGAGCCGGGTGTCGCCATGGAAGCTTCGCTGCGGGAAATGTTTGCGCGCACAGCCGAAGAAGCGTTGCCCGATCTCAGCCGGTTTCCGCAGGAGCTCTTTACCTACGAATCACCACCCGGCACCTACTTCGACGCTTATCCACTACTGATCATCACCACCGCAACACTCGCCGCGCTGGCAGCATCAAGGCCGGAGAGCCGATTCGATGTTCGCCGCTTTCGCCCGAACATCGTGCTCGACGTGGACGCCCAGGGATTTCCTGAAAATGCGTGGGAAGGACGCCAGGCGCGTTTGGGTGGCGCAACGATTTCCATGGAAATCGTTTGCCCACGATGTGTGATGACTACCCATGCATTCGCAGATCTGCCCAAGGATCCGCGGATCATGCGTACCCTGGTGCAGGCCAATGGCGGCAACGCTGGGATCTATGCGAAGGTTGTTACTGCGGGAACGGTAAGGACTGGGGACACACTCGAATGGCTGTGACGATCCTGTCCTGCCATGACGGGGAGTGAAGAGAGGCAGGCCAGGACCCACCTCCCTTCCTGCGACTAGTTGCTGCCAGTCGGCACCTTGTTGAACGGAATCCCCTTGTCGGCACGCGGATCCTGCGGCAGACCAAGCACTCGCTCAGCAATGATGTTAGCCATGATCTCATCGGTACCGCCTGCAATTCGCAGCCCCGGTGAAGACATGTAGCTCAACTGGAACATTCCCTTCGCTTCTGACAACTCCTCATCCCAGATGGCGCCGTGCTCTTCGAGCAGGTCGATGCAGAACGCTGCCATCTCCTGGTTTTTTGGCGCGCCTACGAGCTTGCCAATGGAGTTTTCCGGCCCGGGGATCGCGCCTTTCGACAGCGCTGTCAGTGAACGATAACCCGTGTACTTGAGCCCTGACTCCTGCACGAACCAGTCCGCTAGCTTGGCGCGAATCGACCGGTCCTCAATGGCTGGCTTGTCGTCGATGACGAGTTTTTGCGCAAGCTTCACTGCCTGCTTGAAGCCAACCCCACCACCACCCGCTCCGATCGATGCCCGCTCGTTCATGAGCGTGGTGAGCGACACCTGCCAACCCTGGCCGATGGCACCAAGCCGCTGCGAGTCCGGAATTCGAACATCGGTGAAATACACTTCGTTGAAGTTCGCTCCGCCGGAAATCTGTTTGATCGGCTTGACGACGATGCCAGGCGTTTTCATCGACAGAAAGAAGTACGTCAGCCCCTGGTGCTTCGGTACATTCGGATCAGAGCGCGTGACCAGAATGGCGTAATCGGAATAGTGCGCGCCGGAGGTCCAGATTTTCTGGCCGTTGATCACCCACTCATCACCGACTTTTTCAGCCTTGGTTCGAAGCGCCGCAAGGTCAGAACCACCGGCGGGTTCCGAGAACAGCTGACACCAGATCTCTTCACCACTGGCGAGCTTCGGCAGATAACGCAGCTTGTGTTCTTCAGCGCCCCACGTCATCAGGGTTGGCGCAGCCATGCCCTGACCAATGCTGAACACGCCGCCGGGCACCTGATACTTTACTTCTTCCTGGTTCCAGATGACCTGCTCGATCGCGGAACCACCACGGCCACCGTATTCGCGGGGCCACCGAATACAGGCCCAGCCTGCATCGTATTTACGCTTTTGCCACAGCTTGGACGCCGCAATTTCGTCCAGACCTTCGAGATCTTTCCTGGCTGGCACATTGGCCTTCAACCATGCACTGGCTTCCACACGAAAACGTGCTTCTTCCTGGGTATCTTCGAAATCCATCCTGTTCTCCTTACGCTGCGTCGCCGGTAACGGCTGCGTTGATCAACTTGTCTTGCCACTGACCGAGACTGCCGATGTTGACGGACAGCAGGCGCGAGCGCCGGTAGTGGAACTGGCAATCAAATTCCCAGGTGAAGCCCATGCCGCCATGCGTCTGGATATCTTCACGGGATGCAAACTCATACGCATGGATGGCACCAACACGCGCGGTGGCCGCCGCCAGCGGCAGATCATCCGCGTTGGTCGCCAGTGCCCAGGCACCGTAGTAGCAGTTGGAGCGAGCGATCGTGTTCTTCACATACATGTTCGCGAGCTTGTGCTTGATGGCCTGATAGGACGCAATTGGGCGGCCGAATGCATAACGACCCATCGCATATTCCTTGGCTTGTTCCAAAGCCGCCTGCGCTCCACCGACCTGCTCCCAGGCAAACAACACGGCAGCACGATCCAGCAGACGTTGGGTCAACGCCCAACCCTGGCCATCCGCGCCGAGCAATTCGGCTGATGCACCATTGAAAACAACCGTTGAGTGCGTACGCGTTGGATCGATCATCTTGATCGGCGACTGGCTGACACCGGATCCCTTGAGATCCACCAGCGCCAGACTTGCGCCATCACCTTTTGCTGACTTGACGACCACGACGGCAACATCGGCGACGCTGGCATCAGCAACGGGCACCTTGGTGCCGGTGAGTTTGCCACTGGCAAGCGCGGCCTTGAGATTGCCCGGTGTCGCACGCCCCGGACCTTCTGCCATGGCAAATGTTCCGATCGCTTCACCACTGGCCAGCCTCGGCAACCACGCCGCTTTCTGCGCCGGGCTACCGGCCAGCATGAGCGCTTCCGTCGCGAGATAGACAGACGAAGAAAACGATGTCGGTGCAACCGCGCGACCCATCTCTTCGGCAATCACACAGAGTTCGTAATAACTCAGGCCCAGACCGCCGTGCTCTTCCGGAACGACGGTGGCCGTGAAGCCCATATCGGCAATCTTTTTCGCCAGATCACTGTTGCCTGTTTTCTGACCATTCAGCACCGCCCGCACCAGCGTCGGTGGACACTCCCCATCCAGAAAGCTGCGCGCCTGTTCGCGCAACAGATTCTGGTCTTCGGAAAACTCGAAGTTCATGACTTTCCCCAGCTTTTTGGTATTCCGGATTCTCTACACTTTGGGACTGGAAGGCGAGCCCGCTACACTGGCTGCGGAGCCAGGACCCGCGAGCTGGCAGCAGCCTCACCGCGGCGGAATGTCGACACCAGCAACCATCAGAGGTTTTCACCCCGCATGACACAAGACTTTCGAAGCTTCGGTTTTATCCGGGTGGCGGCAGTCGCGCCGGTGCTCGTGCTCGGGGATCCCGCCGCCAATGCTCGCGCAATCATTACCGCCATCACCATGGAGGCAGAGGCAGGTTCGGAAGTCGTGCTGTTCCCTGAACTTGCACTCACCGGCTATTCCTGCGAAGACCTGTTTATCGGCAGCACTCTGCTCGATGCCGCTCGCACCTCACTGGCCGACGTTGCAAAAGCCTGCCAGAGCATCACCGCAATCGTTGGTTTGCCCTGGCAACTGAGTGATGGACGGGTACTCAACTGTGCGGCTGTGATCCAGTCCGGAGCGGTGATAGGTATGGTTCCGAAAACCCGCCATCCCAACTCCGGCGAATTCTACGAATTGCGATGGTTTACCTCGGGTACCGAGGTAGAAGAGCACGTCAGTGACAGCGCCTTGGGACACTTCCTGATCAGCCCGCGCCAGCTCTTCGACTGCAGCGACTACCGGTTCGGTGTCGAAATCTGTGAGGACCTGTGGTCGCCGGAACCACCCTCAACGGCCGCTTGCCTTGCCGGCGCAGAAATCATCTTCAACCCTTCAGCGTCCAACGAATTGATCGGCAAGGCCATGTATCGACGAGACCTGGTTCGCATGACCAGCGCTCGTCTGTTGTGCGCCTATGTCTATGCCGGCAGTGGTCCCATGGAGTCGACCAAGGACATCGTCTTCGGTGGTCATCTTTTACTGGCAGAAAATGGTGTATTGGTCGCCCAGAGCGAGCGATTCAACCTGCAAGGTTCCCGTCTGCAACAGGACATCGACATCCATCGCCTGCGGCATGAACGACGCAGCAACATCACGTTTGCACACAGCGATCGCCCAGCCGATTACGCTCGGATCCGCATCACCCGCCACAGCAAACCCATCGAACGGTTGTTGCGATCGATCAACCCACATCCATTCGTCCCCAACGATCCGATTGAGTTCGAACAGCGGGCAGAAGAAATCCTGGCCATCCAGAGCACCGCTCTTGCACGGCGCATGATTGCCAGTCGGGCGAAGACGCTGGTCATCGGTCTGTCCGGTGGACTCGACTCAACCCTGGCCTTCCTGGTTTGTCTGCAGGCGCTCGCCAGGCTCGGCCTGGACAACAAGGTCTTGCACGCGATCACCTTGCCTGGGCCTGGTACGACCCGTCACACCTACAACAGTGTTGGCCAGTTGGGTGCAGCGACAGGAGTAGTGATTCGCGAGATACCAATTCACGATGCGGTGGAGCGCCAGCTGGAATCTCTCGATCACAGCGCCCACGACACGGTTTTCGAAAACGTTCAGGCACGCCAGCGAACGGCGATCCTGTTCAACTATGCCAATCAGCAGAACGGCATCGTCGTCGGTACCGGCGATTTGTCTGAACTTGCTTTGGGGTGGTGTACGTTTAACGCCGATCACATGGCGAACTACAACGTCAATGTCAGCGTGCCAAAGACGATGATTACCTATCTGGTGCGCTGGTACGCAACGCACCGCGCTGACGCACCACTCGCCGCAGTGCTGGAACGAATCATCGCGACACCCATTTCACCCGAGCTGTTGCCAGCCAAAGACGGTGAAATCAATCAGCGCACGGAAGAGATCATCGGCCCATACGAACTCCATGATTTTTTCCTTTACCAGTATTTGCGCAGTGGCGCAGGTCCCGCCCGGATCCTTGCTCTGGCCGAGGTGGCGTTTACGGGTGTCTACTCTCGCGTAACCATACGACAATGGCTGCGGCTGTTTTTTCAGCGTTTCTACACTCAGCAATTCAAGCGCACGACGTTGCCGCCCGGTCCCAAGGTGGGCACGGTGAGCCTGTCGCCACGGGGCGACTGGCGCATGCCAGATGAGGCCAGTGTCGAAAGCCTGTTACAGATCATCGATTCGCTGTGAGCCCGGTTGCCACGCGAATTCCGGAGAATCAATCATGAAGAGATGGTTAGTCCTGGTTTGCCTGTTGATCGCCAATGAAGCGCAGGCTCGGGAGCAGCAGAGCAAACACTGCGGCGCTGAAGGCGTCTGGGTCGAAATACTCGGCGCTGGCAGCGGAGAGTTGACTCAGGACTGGGCGGGACCATCCTACATCGTCTGGATCGATGACAAGGCAAGACTTCTCGTCGACGCAGGTGCTTCAAGCACTACACAATTTGCGAAGGCTGGTGCACACATCGAGGACCTCGATGCCATCGTGCTCAGCAGCCTCGAGCCTCACCTGACCACATCACTCCCTGCCTATCTTGCAGGTTCCCTCGATTCCACTCGTGATCGCCTGTTGCCTGTGCTTGGACCGGATGGCAACGCGTCACAGCCGGGAACCCTGCAGTTCATCGATCGTTTGATCGGTGCGCAAGGCGCATGGCCGGATTACGCTGACCTGCTCAACAAGCGAACCAAAGCGGGCTACAAACTCACTGTCACGGAGGTGCCAACCGCCGGCAAACGGCGGTGGGCACGTTTTGGTTCAGACAACCTGCGTCTGTCGGCAATTGCAGTTGATCACGGGGACCAACCGGCGCTTGCCTGGCGGATAGATGCCGGCGATGTGTCCATCGTGTTCACGGGGGCGTTCAGTCATGACAAGGATCAACTGGTCAACTTTGCCAAAGGCGCAACCGCACTGGTGGTTACACATGCCATCACTGAAGGCATGCGCGGTGAGTGGCTGGACCGGTACGCACCACCGTCGAAGCTTGGGGAAGTCGCAGCAGGTGCCGACGTGGATACGCTGATTCTCGGTCATCGCAACGACCGCACCCGCGGGCGTGAATCCCAGAGCCGCGAAGCGATTCTCAAGCACTTCACCAAGTCGCTGATCTTTGCCAATGATAGTGAGTGCTGGGGGTTCACGCCCTCGCCGGACTAACCCTTTGTTTCCTTGCCACCTTGTATGAGCACATCCAGTTTCTTGAGGAGTTGGTCAAACCGATAAGGTTTGGCGAGAAAATCAACACTTGGGCTGTGTGCCAATCGTGCCGCCGCTTCATGCGCATCAAAACCGCTGGACAAGAGAATCGGTAAATCGGGCCGAATGCGACGCAGCGCATGAAAGGTCGCTTCACCGTTCATTTCAGGCATGCTCATGTCAACGATGGCGGTCTGCACAATCTGCGGCTGCAC
>CAMDVY010000160.1 GCA_945878745.1 Klebsiella pneumoniae
TGCCTCCAGACTCATTTCATTCTGGAATCACCGGCACGCTTCAGACTCATTTCATATTGGAAAAGACTGAAAGTTTTCAGCAAAGACGCCGGGGGCATACACTCCGGGCTATGAGCATGCTGTGTCCTCTATGACTTCTCTTCTGCTGCGGCTGGTGCTGGCGTTTGTGCTGGTATTGAATTGCGCGGCTTCAGTTTCGGCGATGCTCCTGCCCTGTCATGCATCGTCGGTCTCGGTCAACGTGGAGGATGTGCACGCACGCCATGGCCATCATCAGGATGGCGATACGCAGGCCATGGACCAGCCGCTCTTTTGTGACGGCCTGTGCTGCGATGGCATGGCCTGTCCTGGGCACACCACATCGCTGAGCTTCCCCACAGGGGACACTGCAGATGTCGCTTCTGTTTCTCCATCGTCCACAGCCGAACTGCTGGATCCCAACGATCCGGTTCTGCGGCCACACATCCCGCCATTCCGCCCCCCGGCGTACTGACACCGCCTTTCGCTAGAGTTCCTCAGTTCACAGGCTGAAGTGGTTTCACTGGTCAATGGACCCGCTTAACTCGCTGGTCCTTCTGCCGGAAGGGGCATCATGTCAATTCTTGATTCGAGTTTTGGTCGGTCGTGCAGCCGCGTGTTGATGGTTGTCCTGGCGACGGGTGCGGCAGGGTGCACGACGCTGCCAGAGGGTAAGGGTTATACAGAAACGAATGCGCTGTTGACGGACCGCCTCGGGGTGGCCCCGGACTATTCCGGGGGTGACAACGCGGTGCTGGCGACAGACGAGTTACCGATCGCACCGATCGATCCCGAGACGGCGATGAAACTTGCGTTTCTGCGTAGTCCACGGGTTGCGCAGGTGTATTCGAGGATTGGATTGTCCCGCGCAGATCTCGAAGGTGCCCGCCGTCTGATCAATCCGGGTCTGGGTGTCAGTTACCTGGATTCGTCCCGAGGCGGAGAGCAGATCACCAGAAGCCTCACGTTGAGCGTTACCGACCTGTTGCTGCGCCCGGTTCGCAAGCGATATGCAGCCGCAACCTTGCAGCAGATGCAGCTACAGGTTGCCGGCGAGTTGCAGGCGCTGGCAACAGATGCGGAAGTGTCCTGGTATCACGCAGCCGCTGCAGAACAGATTGCAAACACGCGAGCATTGATTGCCAAGTCCGCCCAACAATCGGCCTTGCTGGCCCAGCGTTTTTTTGCAGCGGGCAATATCAATCGACTGCAGTTGGCGCAGGAGAGGGCGGCCGCAGCAACAGCAAACATCGAGAGTGTTCGCGCGCGCGCGCGTGCGTTGCAGGCACGCACCGCGCTCGCCAACGTGCTTGCCCTGCCGGTCGAGGCGCCATGGACCTTGAGTCCCTTGCCGGCATTGCCCGACAGTGATGCTGTTGAACCGGACGAATTGCTCAGACTTTCAATCGAGCAGCGATTGGATCTGGCTGCGGCGAGACAGCAGCTGGATCTACGTGAAGACAGCTTCGCCATGGCACGGCGTTGGCGGTGGCTGGGTCGATTTGAAGTGGGTTACGAACGAGAGAGCGAAGCCGAAGGGGGCGTGATGCATGGCCCGACGTTCGCCATCGAATTACCATTCTTCAATCAGGGGCAGGATGTCACTGAGCGAGCCTGGGCTCAGCGCACCGAAGCACTCGCGCACCTCGATCAGATGCTGCTCGACGTCAGGAATGAGGTAAGGGGAGCGGTGGCAGGCGTGCAAATGGCGAGGGAAGTCACCGAACACTACCTGAACGAGCTGGTGCCCGCCCGTGAAGACGTGGTCGCTCGCACCCAGGAAGAAGTAAATTTCATGCTCAAGGGCATATTTGAACTGATCCTTGCGAAGCAGGCCGGGTACGACGCATGGCAAGGCTATCTTGAAGCAGTGCGTGACTACTGGATCGAATACACGCGCCTGCGTGTGGCTGTTGGTGGTCGACTACCAGACCAGCCAGTACAGAATAAACCGCTCGAATTGCAACCGGCACCGGCCGCCCCATCTCATGAGCATGGAGATAGATGATGAGTCTTTCCCGACGTCGCTGGTTTCGCTTTACGGGTCTGGGAGCGATCAGTTCTCTGGCCATTTTTGGCGCTAGAGCGCAGGCGCAAGCGTCTGCTGATGCGCTCTCGTCTGATGGCATGGGTCTTCTGCAGGCGCCGGGTGGGCATGACTCAACTGCCCATCAATCGTCGTCGATGCCCGAAGAGACGAGGTCAACCGATTCCTTTACCCCGGTGCGGACGCCCAACGGCTGGACTCTTCCGCATCGCATGGTCGATGGCGTCAAGGAGTTCCACCTGGTAGCCGAAGAGATCGAGCACGAGTTCGCACCTGGCACTCGAGCGCGCTGCTGGGGTTACAACGGCAGCACACCAGGGCCGACCATCGAAGCGGTTGAAGGTGATCGTGTTCGACTATTTGTCACCAACCGGTTGCCTGAACACACCAGCATGCACTGGCACGGCATCCTGTTGCCCAGCGGAATGGATGGCGTCGGCGGGCTTTCACAGCCGCATATCAAGCCCGGTGAAACCTTCGCCTATGAATTCACCCTGCAACAGCACGGCACGCAGATGTACCACCCGCACGCCGATGAAATGGTGCAACTGGCGGTTGGTTTGATGGGCATGTTTGTCATCCATCCGAAGACGCCGGAGCCCGAGCCCGTTGATCGCGACTACGTCGTCATGCTGCACAACTGGGCGCTGCACCCCGGGACCTATCGGCCGGATCCTTCGGTCATGCAGAATTTTGATCTGTGGACCTTCAACAGCAAGGTTTTTCCAGCCATCGATCCGCTGGTGGCACGGACTGGCGAGCGGGTGCGGATCCGGATTGGCAATCTCTCCATGTGGAATCATCCGATCCACATGCATGGTCCGCGCTTTCAGGTCACCGGCGGTGATGGTGGGCGCTGGCCACGAGAGCAATGGCGCAGTGAAGTGACAGAGATTATCGGGGTAGGTCAGACACGTGACCTTGAATTCATCGCCGTGCCGGGTGACTGGGCCCTGCATTGCCACATGTCTCACCACACCATGAATGCCATGGGGCATGATGTACCCAATACGCTCGGCGTTGATCAGTCGGGCATTCAATCGGAAATCCGCGAGCTGCTGCCGGGTTACATGGCGATGGGTGAGAGTGGTATGGCTGAACATCAGAGCCATACCGACTCGGGGCACATGCGGGGTCCGGAGAACACGCTGCCGATGATGATGGGCAAGGGACCGTTTGGTCCGCTGGAGATGGGCGGCATGTTCACGGTCGTCAAGGTGCGCGATGACCTGCCACCTGGCAGTTACGCCGATCCGGGCTGGTACGACAATCCGCGCGGCACGGTGGCGCGCCGGGTGAGCAGCGATCCTTCGTTTGGCACCCCTGTCCGTAACGGCGTTCCGTCCGGTCCCGCACCGACGTTGAAAGCCGTGCCGGTAGACCATTCCAAGATGAACATGGGTTGAGGGGAGAAACATGAAAAGCATCATGATGCTTGCAGCTGGCTTGTTGATCGCAGTGATGACGATGGCCGCCTTGCTCTGGAACGGGACGTTCAATTTCGCGGCCGATGAACCGCATTGGTCAGTTACTCACGACCTGATCAATTTTGCCCGGGAACGGTCCATTGACACGCGCAGGGACGGGCTTCAGGCGCCTGATCTCACGGATGCCGCGCTGGTATCCAGCGGCGCCGGAAACTACGACGCCATGTGCACCGGCTGTCATCTCAAGCCGGGGCTGGATGCGAGCGAACTCAGTGCAGCGCTCTATCCAAAGCCGATTGATCTCACATCGACACGCGAGAGCGACCCGCACCGCGACTTCCTGATCATCAAGCACGGCATCAAGATGAGTGGCATGCCGGCCTGGGGCAAGAGCATGGGTGATGAATACATCTGGGGCATGGTGGCGTTTCTGCAGACACTCCCGGAGAAGACGCCGGGGTCCTACGCTGCCATGATCGACGCAAGTGTCGGCCATCACCATGGGGGCGGAGAAGGGAGCGAGATGTCAACAACGCACTCGAACGCTGCCGAGACAGATGCGCATTCCAGCCACGAACGCCCTGAAGTACCTGCAGAAGGGCATGCGCACTCGCATGACGCAGATCATTGAGCAAGCCTCGTGAATCAGGAACATTATCCATGTGGACGCCAGTCGCTCCGGGGGATCGAAACAACATGTCAGTGGATGAAACAAGATGACCAACGATATCTGGATTGATCCAGTCTGCGGCATGACGGTCAAACCGACTTCGCCGCACAAGCACACGCATGCAGCTCACGACTACCACTTCTGCTCGGCTGGCTGCCTGACAAAATTCTCCGCTGACCCCGCGCGTTACCTGTCGCCAGTGCCGAGTGCACCAGCGAACCCGGTGCCCCCCGGTACCCGGTACACGTGTCCGATGCATCCGGAAGTGATCAGCGACAAACCGGACAGTTGTCCAAAATGCGGCATGGCACTCGAACCCATGATGCCGAGCCTGGACGATGAGGAGAATCCGGAACTTACCGACTTCAGGCGCCGTTTCTGGCTGACCCTGCCCCTCAGTGCGGCCGTGCTTGTGCTGGCAATGGCGGGGCACTACATTCAGGCGCTACCAGTGGGTACACGCACCTGGCTGGAATTCGGACTGTCGACCCCGGTCGTGCTGTGGGCAGGCCTGCCGTTTTTCCAGCGCTGGGTGCAGTCGATCCGCAATCGCAGCCCGAACATGTGGACGCTCATCGGCACCGGCGTCGGCGCCGCGTTCGGTTACTCCGTGGTCGCGACGCTGGTACCAGACGTGTTTCCTGCCGCGTTCCAGGAGCATGGTCGAGTCAGTGTGTATTTCGAAGCGGCGGCAGTCATCGTGTCGTTGACACTGCTCGGTCAATTACTCGAGTTGAAGGCGAGATCAAGCACATCAGCGGCGATCCGCTCCCTGCTGGGATTGGCACCGAAGCAGGCGCGCCGAATCGAGGCGGACGGCTCTGAAGCGGATGTTCCCCTTGAGCAGGTGTTGGTCGGGGATCGACTGCGTGTGCGTCCCGGTGAATCGGTCCCGGTTGATGGGGAGGTACTCGAAGGGCATTCAAGCGTTGATGAGTCGATGCTTACCGGCGAGCCGATTCCCGTTGAAAAGCAGACCGGTGCAAAGGTGGTTGGTGGCACGCTCAATGGAACCGGCGCATTGGTCATGCGCGCACAGAGTGTCGGTGGCGAAACGGTGCTTGCGCAAATCGTGAACCTGGTGGCACAGGCACAGCGGTCACGCGCGCCCATGCAGAAACTCGCTGATGCCGTAAGTTACTGGTTTGTGCTGGGCGTTCTCACCTGTGCGGTGGCTACCTTTGTTGTCTGGGGGCTGTTCGGTCCTGCACCTGCCTGGACTTACGCCATAGTGAATGCGGTAGCCGTGCTGATCATCGCCTGCCCCTGTGCGCTGGGCCTGGCCACACCGATGTCCATCATGGTCGCCATCGGTCGGGGTGCCCAGGCAGGTGTGCTGTTCCGTGATGCCGAAGCCATCGAACGCCTGCGCACCATCGACACCTTGATCGTCGACAAGACTGGCACGCTCACACAGGGCAAACCTGCATTCCGTGAGTTGATAGTGACCAGCGGGCATAACGCCGATGACGTGTTGCGCCTGGCGGGAAGTCTGGACCAGGGAAGCGAACATCCGTTAGCAGCGTCGATCGTCGCCGAGGCTCGTCGTCGTGAACTGGTACTGTCAGCACCCGAGGCATTTCAGTCGATCACCGGCATTGGTGTCGGCGGACGCGTTGGCAAGCAGGAGGTTGCCTTGGGAAATGGCGCGCTCATGCAGGACCGCGGCATCGACACCACATCGCTGCAGGCGGATGCAGATCGTCTGCGCCACGAAGGTGCCAGCGTGATGTTCATCTCGATCGACGAGGTCCTGGCCGGTCTCATTGCGGTCGCCGATCCCATCAAGGACACGACGCAGGCTGCCATCACGGCCTTGCAGGCGGACGGCGTGCGTATCGTTATGGCGACCGGTGATGGCCTCGCGACGGCGCAGGCAGTTGGGCGGGCACTGGGCATCGCTGAGGTGCATGGTGAAGTCCGACCGGCTGACAAGGCGGCACTGGTAGCGCGACTGAAGTCCGAGGGACGTGTCGTGGCCATGGCGGGTGATGGCATCAACGACGCCCCAGCGCTGGCGGCCGCCGATGTAGGCATTGCGATGGGGACCGGCACCGACGTTGCCATGTCGAGCGCCCAGGTGACGCTGGTGAAAGGGGACTTGCGTGGCATTCTGCGGGCCCGTGCACTATCCCGCGCAACAGTACGGAACATGCGTCAGAACCTTGCGTTTGCGTTTGCCTATAACGCGGTGGGTGTACCCATCGCGGCCGGGGTGCTGTTTCCGGTGTTCGGATGGGTGCTCAGCCCGATGATTGCCGCACTGGCGATGAGCCTGTCTTCGGTGTCGGTGGTGGTGAATGCGCTGCGACTGCGGTACGTGCGTTCAACCGCGGATATTGACCGCGAACATGGAGCGCCTTCCTGATTGTGGATGTGGTGGATTGGCGATGAGCAGGAGGGTGTTCTAGGGAAGCTCTGAATAAGCAGAGCTTTCCTGGTGGTGCATGGATGCACCACCATTTTCCCTGCGTGAAACGCTGGGAAAATGCGAGTAGCGCGACGCGCTCCGACCTGAACAAGTCGCAGGAGCGACTTGTTCAGAGGATCCCTAGCCCGGACTATTCATGAAGGAACGTAACGAGGGCACCGAGAGTAGTGAAAACGCAGGGTGGCGCAGACTGTAGCGCGCGCAGGCGTGCTGTACAGCACGTCGAGCACGCGGAGGGAGCACGCCCTGTGATTTCGCTGCTATCGGCGTCCGCAGTAGGTCATTCATGAATAGTGCGGGCTAGTGCGCTCCTCTTTGTTCAGGCGATCGTTCGTACCGCAAAACGCCGCCTCCGGGAGTCATGTAAATTCCTGAGC
>CAMDVY010000161.1 GCA_945878745.1 Klebsiella pneumoniae
AACATGGTCGAACGGTTCTTCCGGGACATTACCGAAAATCGACTGCGTCGCGGGGTGTTTACCAATGTCGGTGAGTTGACCCGGGCAATCGAGGAATACATCGCGAAACACAACACTCAACCCAAACCGTTCATATGGACCAAGAGCGCCCAGGACATCCTGCAAAAGGTTATTCGCGCGAATTCGAAGTTAAGCTCTAAACAGAATGCAGCACTACACTAGTGTCTGGATTCTCAGCAATCGGGCTACAAACGGATCCAGCGTGCCCGTCGGCAACACACTCAACAACTGGTCCTCGTGAATGCCGGCAATCAGCTCTGCACTCAAAGAACTGGACGACCCAGTTGTCAGCCAATCAAGCCGCGCGGGGAGTTCGCCCTCATTGAACCGTGCGCGACTGCGTGACCAGCGAAAGGCCTCGGCCGCAAGACGGTCGAGTTCGTCCCCCACGAATTGCCAGCCCATCTCGTTGCGTCGCCAGCTCCACAGGGGGTAAATCAAAGCAATCCCGACACTGGCTGCTGACAAATCCATCCACACGCCGGCAAAGATGAGTAGAACAGCGGACATGGGCACCGGGATCAGCGCAAGCAGCGCGGTCGAGACGAGCATCTGCCGTGGCCTTTGCCTGGGGATGACAAACAAACCAATGCCCACCATGAGCAACACAACAAACAGCGTAGTCTGGACCGATACAGTCTCGACCAGCCCCTCGTGGAGCGCAGCATTGAGCACGTTGGCGTTGTATTCCACACCGGCCATCGGTCGCATGTCAGCGGATACTGGCACTGGGATCGCATCCGGCGCACCCAGATCGGTGCGACCAATCAGCACCACCTTGCCTGCCAGAAACTCGCGATCAACCCGATGCTCGATCACGTCGATCGCAGACAGGTGCGGGAAGGTGCCGGGTGGTCCGGCAAACCTGATGCGTCGATAACCACAACGCTCATTCGCCATCGACCCATCGTTGGTGCGCTCACACTCGGAGAGCACAGAAAGATTCGCCTCTGAACCCAGCACGAGTCCGATATGTGGCCAGTGTGGTTCGCCGATCCCCTCGTACAGATAGTTGCCACGGACAATACCATCACCATCTGGTGCAACGTGGACATGGCCAAGGCGGTCGACCACGTCGATCAATTCCGGAAAGGGTAATTGTTCGAGCAGCGCGCCCCCTGGGGAAACCGCATCGATGACTACCGGCAGGGCCATCGATATCGGCTGGTTGAAAGCAGTGACCAGTCGAGCATCATCTTCGGCGTCACTACGGTCTGGATACACGACATCGACAAAAATCGTCGCCGGTTCCTGCGCAACAACGACTTCGATGAGGTCGGCCTGACGCGCACGTGACCATGGCCAACGCCCGAGAGCACTGAGACTTCGCGCATCAATGCCTACCAAGACGATATCGTCGCTCATCGGCAATGGCACTGAACGAAGCACAGAATCAAATGCCAGTCGGTCGAGGACTTCAAACCAGCGAAACTGAACGCTGGCAATCGCCGCGGCGAAAACAGCTAGCGAGATCAGCAAAAGCTCGCGTCGAAATCGACGCACAGTGTGCGCCGATCGCTCGCGTTCGCTCAGAGCGCGATGGCCAGCAGCGCCAGCACGACGTAGATCGGCCACGGATGTCCAGGTGGATCGCGATATTCGATTTGAGTGTAGACGGACTCCAGGTCCGCCGCTGCCGCCGCCACGCGTACCTGACAGGGACGGCAATTCGGCACGCCGTCGATACTCAGCGTCGACGCGGGCTCGAAATCCCTCGCCACAACAAGCTGGCCAGAACAACACGATAGGCAGTGATCGATTGAGATGTGGCTTCGAGTGTCAGCAGGAGTGGTTTGTCCCTTTTTTGCCTGCTCGCAGCAAGACCCACAGGCGCTTCGGGTTTCAATGCAAAAAGGATCCATCCGCTCTCGGTACCCCGGTTGCTCTGCACCTGCCAATCGTACGTTCCAGCTTCAAGCGCCAATTCGAACGCGGGTGATTCCGTCGGGTATTCCTTGATACTACCCAGGGCGTTTCGAACCCGAACGATAAATGGACCTGGATCATCACTCGACGGCGTCCATCGGAATTGAACCGGTGTGCCGGCGTGATCTGCAGTTGTCACCTGACCGGAAGGCGCCGCCGGAAGGACTTCCAGCGAAGTTTTGGCATCGAGGCCTTCCAATCCGCTCGGCGCCACCGCACGAACCGTCAGCACATACACGCCTAACGGCGCATCAACATTCCAGCTACTGGTTGGCACCACCGACTCTGCGACCGGTTTTGCCTGACTGAAGAGTGTCACACGATAGGCCGTTGCATCGGCCACTTCGCCCCACGACAGGCTGCTGCCGACACCCGCGCGCAATGCCGCACCAATCAGTGGTGCAGGCAACAAAGGCTCGGTGCGACTGCTTGTGACACTGGCAACCAGCCCCTGGCCCGCAGGCACCGGTGTCGACACGGCAGAGACTTGCGAAAAGCCCACCTCGCCCTCTGTCGTGGCAACGGTGGCCACTTCGCCATCCAGAATCTCGACCCTGAATTTCGTACCGCGCACTGCCGCCGCGCCCACAGGTGTTGCGATGCGGTGTTGGTGACCCTGGCCACTGCCGCTTTCCACCGCGTGCTGGACCCTGCCTTTGCGCAATCGCAGCAACGTATCGACCATGCCACTCTCACCATGCGCGGTCAGCATGACAAAGCTGATCACGCTATTTGGGCGGATCGTGAGTCTGGATTGGTCGGCAAATTCGACCACGGCAAACGACGTACCCGTCGTCAGGGTATCGCCCATCCGAATCTCGTCGCCTGCGCTCACGGTGAGCTGCACACCAGCGCGCTCGAGGGTCGCCGTCGCATCGACTTCAAGAAGTTTGGCGTTGACGGGCTGCCTGATCAGGCAGTCCACGGGGATGCGTAGTACCACGCCGGCTCGCAGCGCATTCGGAGTTTTCAGGCCGTTGTGCCTGGCCAGTCGATCGACACCCCGTTCATTACCACAGTAACGATGCGCTATCTGCCACAGGTTCTCTCCGGGCCGCACCGCATATTCCCAGTCAACTGCGAACGCGAAGGAGCTGCCGAACGCCAGGACAACCGCGACAAGCCAGCGCAGACCACGAGGTTTCACAACTGTTCCAGTCGATACCCATGCCGATAGATGGTACGTATCCGAAAGCCCGCTTCCGGTTTGATATCCAGCGATTTGCGGATACGGGACATATGCATGTCGACAGTTCGTGTGTGAATACCCGCCACCGCCCAGACCTCTCTCAGCAGTTCTTCTCGGGACAGCAGTCTACCGATATTCCGGAAGAGATAATGGGCGAGTTCAAAGTCCTTGGTGGTGAGCTCGATTTGCTCGCCGCGGTACATCACCGCGTGTGTTGACGGAAAAAAGCGATAGGGCCCGACAGCGAACTCCAGCACTTCATTGCCGAGCCTGCGGCCAAGCGCATGAACACGTGCGAGAAACTCATCGCGGCCGATTTGTTTGATCATGTAGTCGTCAGCACCACAGGACAGGGCGTCGACGATATCGGCTTCGTTGTCCCGTTGTGTCACAAAGAGAATCGGAATGTGCCGGGTCAGCTTGTCACGTATGCGTCGCAGTACTTCGAGTCCGGAACTGTCCGGCAACTCCCAATCCAGCACAAACAGATCTGGCTGTTCCCGTCGCAACTGTTCGTGCAGCGTCATCGCGCTGCTGAAATGCACGACCGCATGCTCTCGCTCCTGCAACCACGATTGCACGAGTGCGGCCTGCGCCTGATCATCTTCCAATATCCAGATCTTCATAGCGCGGCGATTCTAGGCGCAAGATGGTCATCTCGCGCCCCTGCCAAACGAGGTTTACACGAATTTTACGAAGCAGAGATTAGACACTGACAGTGCCCAGAGGACTCAGCCTGGCCGCTTCAATCAACATCAGGAAGCCCCTTCCACACGTCACCACCACCGGACTTCGCCGGTTTTTTCCGGTCATTGCCCAAGTCGATCGACAGCGGCGATGTACGCATATCTCGTGTGGCGGTCTTCCCAGATTTCAATCGGTTGAGGTCGTCTTGTTCGTGAATGAAGCGCTCCAGATCGGCTCGAGCACTCTTTTCGGTCTGAAATGGCCCCCGATCGCCCTCACGCAACGAGTAGTACCAACCGTCTCCCTGGCGGAAAACGCGGTCATCCGATCGGAAGAACCGCTTGTTGGGATTTACATCATCCTCACGAAGATCGTCGACCATAACGCCTGTCACTCCCGTCCAGAAGTCGAGTTCAGTTTTACAGTTGGAAACCAAAGAACACAACCACGGAAGATACATTCCAAGTGCGGTAAACCAAATCGAAGAAATTGCTGACAGGAAGAGATCGGACCCAGAAAGGAAACCGCCGACCTGGAGAGGGGGTCGGCGGTTTGGGGGTCTACCTACAAGTAGGTCTCAAGGGGAGAGATTGCCTTCTCTTCGAGACAGTTGCCCGTCTCACGCTCTACATTACGATTGAGCTGTTACAGAGCAATTTCCTGCACCACTTTTATTGTGTCACTTTGTATCGCGACGATTGTCAACAACAACCCACACGCCAACCAGAAATCCCCCGAAAAGCTCAAGGCGAACCTGCAGGTACCGGTGGCCGCAACTCCACGATCACTTCCGTACCCCCGCCAGCGGCAGACTCGATCCACACTTTCCAGCCCTGCAACTGACACAACTGTCTGACGATGGCCAAACCCAGTCCGCTGCCACCGGTTGTAGTGCTTCGCGCCTCATCCAGGCGAAAAAACGGCTGAAAAACCTGCTCACGGAACTCGGGAGGAATGCCTGGGCCATGGTCGATCACTGACAGCCGTGTCCCTGTTCGCTCCAGCCTGACGCTGCCTCCATGCTGAATCCCGTTGACCAGAAGATTCTGCAGCACACGCCGTAGCGCACTGACACCAAGCAGGAGCTCGCGAGGCTCGCGCTCCAGGCACACATATTCAACAGGCGTAACAAACGTGCCGACGATCTCGGCCAGCAGTTGTTCTAAATCCACCTGTTGCGGATTCTCCTGCGCGCCACGAGCAAAGCTCAGCGCATCCCCAATCAACCGATCCATGATCTCGAGGTTGCGCAGAAAGCGGGCCACCAGGTTGGGATCAACGTTGTCGGGCAACAACTCCACCGCAAGTCTCATGCGTGTCAACGGGGTCCGCAAATCATGAGAGATGCCAGCCACCAGCGTTGTTCGGTTCGACAGGAGATCGCCGATCTCCTGTGCCATGGTGTTGAAGTTGTGAACCAGTGAGGCCAGCTCTCTGGGTCCGGTCTCCGGCAGCGGCTCGAAGTCAGAGCTTCCCCTGAAGGCTTCGACACGTTCTGCCACGTAGGTCAGCGGACCGGCAATCCTGCGCACGATGATGAGCGAGGTGATGAACACGATGCCGGCGCCGAGCACAATGATGATGATGCCGACATAAAGCGGCTGTATGTTCTCGAGAGTCGGCACGAAGCCAATCTGCAGTTTTTGCCCCCCCATGGGCACCTTGACCCAGATGTATCCTTCTCCTGCCTGCATGTCCACCGACTCTTCCAGGCGGGACTCGAGCTTGCTTTCCAACAAGCCGAAGTAACCTGCGGCCGGCAGTTCATCCGAATAATCGCGAACATCGCCGGTGATGATCAGATCATGACTTTCAGCCAGCTCGAGTTCGAAGTAGGGCCTGGCCTCAGGCGGCAGCTCCACCCAGGTTTGCGCAGACAGGACGAGCAAACCGGCCGCATCATCGGCGGATCGTTGGGAAATGGGCTCAATGACAAAAACGTTCAGTGCGCCGGTCGCAATGACCGCAATCAATAACGAACTGACTGCCAGCGTGAAATTGGTGCGCGCAAGGAGGGAGCCAGCCGGGCTCCGCTCAGCCAACGTCGCTCCCGTCCGGGCAGAACATGTAACCCTTGCCCCAGATCGTTCGGATGAACTGCGGGCTGGTTGGTTCCGTCTCGATCTTGCTGCGCAATCGAGTCACCCGCACGTCGATCGACCGATCAAAAGGCAGCCGCTCTGCACCCGTCAGCAGATCCAGAATCCGGTCCCGATCGAGCAGTCGATTGGGATGTCGTACAAACACTGCCAGCAGGTCAAATTCGCCGGTGGTCAGCGGCACTTCCTCGCTACCTCGACTCAGCCGGTGAGTCATCATGTCGAGCACATAAGCGCCAAAACGAAATCGGTGAGCGGCCACCGCGACGGGCGTCACCGGTGCACTGGCGGATGTGGCGCGACGCAGCACAGCCCTGATTCGAGCCAGCAATTCGCGCGGATTGAATGGTTTTGGCAGATAGTCGTCGGCGCCGACTTCCAGACCGACGATACGATCCACATCCTCTCCCTGGGCGGAGACGATGATGATGGGCGTATTCATTTCCCGTTTGACTCGACCGGCCAAAGTCAGCCCGTGCTCACCTGGCAACATGAGGTCAAGGACGATCAAATCGTATTTGCCTTGTTCAAGCAGCTCGAACATCTGCTTGCCGGACTCGGCACAGCTGACTTCAAATCCTTGTTGAACGAGGTACGCCTCGATAAGTTCGCGTATCTCCGGATCGTCGTCAACGATCAGCAGTCGGGCAGCATCAACTTCCATGGGGTGATCCGGGGGTCAGCGATTGGAGCCAGTGGCAGTGCCGGATGCAGGAGACGATGATCCAGGCACCTGCTGCTCCGGCCCGGCGCGAACTCGCATCGCGGGTGTATCGTTGGCGTGCTGCCCATCAGGGACAAAACCACCCTTCGGTCCTTGCTCACTGGTGAGGGGTTCGTTGCCGACACGTTGTTCGAAGCCGGTGCCATAACCCTTATCGTCATCCACCGGAAACATTCGAATGATTCGCCGCTCAACCCGAATGGTTGTGCCATCGGGTTGCCGCACCACTCCGAACTGTCGCGTCGCCTGGATCCTGACGCGCGTCGAACCATTGTGATCCC
>CAMDVY010000162.1 GCA_945878745.1 Klebsiella pneumoniae
AGCTCGGACGCAGCATCACCAGTAAGCGTCCATCCGGCAGCTCTGCGCTTTCGACGAACTCAATGATCTGTCCGTCTGGCCCGGTATCGTGACTGTGCACACCGTACAGCAGTTCCGTACTCCGACCATCTGGACGGGTCCGATACAGACTGACCCGATCGATCCCGGCAACGTTGTCCCACCGGCTGAACACGATGCGTCCATCCGCCATCACTACCGGATCAAGATCGGAACTCTGGTTGAACGTGATCTGCCGGATATTCGTGCCATTGGCATCCATCACATGCAGGGACAACGCAGGGAGATCGCGATCTTCATCGAGCGCAGCAAACTGAGGTTTGCCTTCATCGAGGAGAACGGATTTGGCGATGCGCTGACGTGTCGATGAAAACACGATGCGCCCGTCCGGCAGGAAACGTGGTGCGATGTCATCACCATCTTCCGCTACCAGGTCAGAAGCAATCACGCGTCGAACTGATCGGGAGGGATGGTCGTAGAGCCAGATGTTCCAGGTGGGCTGATCTTCGGGATCTGCGTTTGGAATCTCCGGGGCTCGCAGTGCAAACACCAGCTGTTTGCCATCTGCCGAAACATCCAGATCCTTGATGTCGATTCCCGCCGGTGTTCCATTGGCCTGATTCGGAAACAAACCCGTCGACACGACGGTTTCCCTGGCCGTTGGTGAAGCGCGGTCCCGCACAATCAGCTCGGCGCCGGGAAAGAAGCCGACCGCGTTACGAACTTCCTTGGTCAGCAGTTCGCCGTCTTCATCAACCAGCAGCGGCCTCTTCACATACACAATGGGAAAGTCAACCACGACCGGATCAGGAGACTGACTGCCGCCCAGCACCGTACTGTTACCTCCACCACCGCAGGCAGTGAGCAAAGTGGAAAACAGGACGAGCCAGGGGATGTGGTGGGCGCTTCGGTTCAACGGAGTGTTCCCCGTGGCTGCAATTCACTGAAATTCTTTCACATCGTCCTTACGTGCAAGAGTGAACCAGATCACACGCACAAGCCTTGACCCGTGATTGGAAAAAACCGTCCCGGGAACCGAAAAAGCGGAACTGATTCACAGAGCGCTTACATCCTTTTCAGGAAGCTGACGCCATCAATACCGCCGGATGCGGCATTCACGGTAAGCCGGGCTGAGCCACGCAATGAGCAGTGCGCCACGCCAAGACCAGGAGTGGAGACATGTTCAAGAGCGCATCCGCGCCTCTCACCAGGGTTGGTGCAGGCCAAGATAACGAGGGAACAAACAAGCGAATCGACAGAAGGTTCAGCAAGCTGATAGTAGCTTCACTCCTGCTGGCTTGTTCTGCGTCCGGTTGGGCGACTGCGCGAGACCAGGCCAAACGCATCCATGATCGCATCGCCGGTGTCCCGCCCAGTGTCGCCACCCTGAACACCATGGAGGCCATGATCACCGGTGGTGATGATCTGGGCGCCGCCCTGCTCGCATCCCAGGCGCCTGAGTTCTACCACGTCACGCTGAAAAATCATGTGGCGCCGTGGACCAACCGGGATGGTGATGTCTTCGTCCCCCTGAACGACTACACGGCAACCGTGATCGGCCTGGTCCGGGACGACGCAGACTTCAGAGATGTTCTGTCCGGTGACGTGGTGTACATCGGCTCCGGTAGTGGCGTGCCTGCGTACAATCCGAACAACAACGCTCATCACGAAGCTCTGGAAAACACGGGCGTCGATCTGAAGGCAAACCTGCAAGCGGTAACCCAGTCGAGCGTGAGTCCACTTCCAGCGGACGCAACCGCCGGTGTCATGACAACACGACAGGCGGCGCGCGCCTTTTTTATCGACGGCACGAATCGCGCCATGCTCCGGTTCACTTTGATGAATCACCTGTGTCACGACATGGAGCAGCTCCAGGACATCACCCGGGTACCTGATCGCATTCGTCAGGACGTATCACGCAGTCCTGGTGGTGACAGCCGCATTTTTCTCAACAACTGTATCGGCTGCCATTCGGGCATGGACCCCCTGGCGCAGGGATTCGCGTACTACGACTTTGTTTACGACCGCGCCAATGATCCTTCGGCTGTGGCCGGCACCATCAGTTACAACGGCGCAGGTACAACCGATCCGGCTAGCGGCACGCGGGTTGAAGCCAAATACTTCAACAACGACACCACATTTGCCCAAGGCTTCGCGACCCCCAACGACCAATGGAGCAACTACTGGCGAGCCGGGGCAAATGCGTTACTGGGCTGGGACCAGGGCTCACCTGGCCAAGGCAGCGGCGCCAAGTCATTGGGTCAGGAGTTGGCCAATAGCGAAGCGTTTGCGTCCTGCCACGTGGAACAGGTATTCACCAACGTCTGTCTTCGCCCTCCACAGGACGCTGCGGATCGCGCGCAAATCAACGCCATGACCGGCTCGTTCAAGGCCAATGGCTACAACCTGCGAAGGGTCTTTGCGGAGTCCGCTACCTACTGCAAGGGGGAGTAAAGAATGAACAAGATGAATATCCGGCAAACGCTGATCGGTTTGTTCCTGCTCGCGCTGCTGTCGGGTTGCGGTGGTGGCAGTGGTGCGCAGACCGTACAGAATCCGGTCACTGTGGCTCCCTCGGTGAGCAACTACACCGGACCTGCGCCTCAGACTGCCGATGTGCAGAGCTTCAAGCTGAACGTGTGGGATAACCTGGTACCAAACAATCGGTGTGGAACCTGCCACAACGGCAGTCAGTCCCCTCGATTCGTTCGATCCGACGATATCAATCTGGCCTATGACGCAGCCAATACCGTTGCGAACCTGCAAGACCCGGGTCTGAGCATCCTGGTGACCAAGGTTCGAGGCGGCCACAACTGCTGGCTGTCAGATGCCAACGCCTGCGGCGACATCATCCAGAACTACATCAGCAACTGGGCCGGTGATGCGCTGGGAGCACCAGCGAAGACGATACAACTCACCGCGCCTCCCATCACCGATCCAGGCACCAGCAAGAACTTCCCCGCCAACTCGGGTCAGTTTGCGACCACCGTGTATCCGCTTGTTCGCCAATATTGCGTCGGCTGCCACAACGATGCCGCGACAGTGCCGCAGGCACCTTTTTTCGCCTCGGCTGATGTGGACATCGCTTACGCTGCGGCACAGGCCAAGATCGATCTCGACAATCCGGCCAACTCCCGATTCGTGCTGCGACTGCGAAACGAGTTCCACAACTGTTGGAGCAACTGCGCCTCGAATGCAGACACCATGCAAGCCGCCATCACGACGCTTTCCAATGGCATCGCGTTGACCCAGATCGACCCGGCACTGGTCACCAGCAAGTCACTGAAACTCACCAATGGAATAGTCTCCTCGTCCGGTGGTCGTCATGACACCAAAGTGATTGCGCTGTACGAGTTCAAGACCGGTAGCGGCAATACAGTGTTCGATACCAGCGGTGTTGAGCCCGCTTTGAATCTCACGTTGTCCGGCACCTATCAGTGGGTCGGTGGCTGGGGTGTGCAGTTCATGTCCGGCAAGGCGCAGGGATCAACCACGGCGAGCAGAAAGCTCCATACGTTGATCGGCAGCACCGGAGAATTTTCAATCGAGTTGTGGAACGCACCGGGCAACGTCACCCAGGACGGCCCGGCTCGCATCGTCAGCTATTCCGGATCCTCGACCCGCCGCAACTTCATGGTGGGTCAGACCCAGTACAACTACGACAGCTTCGTTCGTAACGAAGATACCGATCAGGCGGGCGAACCTGGACTGTCAACCGACGATGACGATGAAGATCTGCAGGCAACGCTGCAACACGTTGTCATTACCTACAACCCGGCCAGCGGTCGCCGGATCTACGTCAACGGTGAGTTCACGGGGGACGTGGATCGTGTGTCGGGAGGTTTATTGAACAACTGGGATGATACGTTTGCCCTCGCTATCGGTAGCGAAGTAGACAACAGCAATCGATGGGCTGGCACCGTGCGCTTGATGGCGATCCATGGTCGAGCACTCACCCAGACTCAAATCCAGCAGAACTTCGAAGCGGGTGTGGGTGAGCGATATTACATGCTCTTCAACGTCAGTCAGCACATCAACATTCCGGATGCCTACGTCGTTTTTGAAGTCAGTCAGTTCGACTCCTACGGTTATCTCTTCAACGAGCCGTTTTTTACCATCCTCAATGCCAGCGCTCGACCCGGCGGCGTCCAGATGAAGGGCATCCGGATCGGGTTGAATGGGCGCGAACTGCCCGTCGGCCAGGCGTTCCAGAATGTTGATGTTGCTCTGAGTGACAGCAACTACACCGCAGCGGATGGTCAACTGCCCATCTCTCCACTGGGCACTGTAGTTCCGCTGGAAAAAGGCGTCACACTGGATGAGTTCTTCCTCACTTTCGAACAACTCGGTACTGCGTCGCATGTGGTCGTTGAAGCCGACCCTATTGCGCCGCCACCACCCGCGGACGTGCCACGTGATCCGATCGTCGGGATTCGAGACTTTGCCGAGATCAACGCGTCGATGTCGAAGCTGACAGGTGTCTCACACGTCAATCCGCAGGTTGCGACGACCTATGACCTGGTGAAAACAGCCATGCCGGTCTCAACCGGTCTCGGCGGCTTCATCTCATCCCAGCAGATGGGCGTGACCCAGCTCGCCATCAGCTACTGCAGTGTTCTGGTTGATGACCCAGCAGCCCGCGCAGCTTATTTCCCCGGTCTGCAATTCTCGGCCAACGTGACCACGGCATTTGCCGATCGTTCCCTGCTGATCAATCCGCTGCTCAGTCGGATGGTGGGGACAGGGCTCAGTTCGCAACCCGCTACCGTCGACGTCACCAATGAAGTGAATTCACTCGTTGACGGTCTGGCTGCGTGTGGTGGCA
Source organism: Klebsiella pneumoniae (assembly GCA_945878745.1). Taxonomy (GTDB): domain Bacteria; phylum Pseudomonadota; class Gammaproteobacteria; order Pseudomonadales; family Azotimanducaceae; genus SYFY01. Next base: position 4,844 of record CAMDVY010000162.1, read on the forward strand.
CCTGTGAATCGGACCGCACCGTGCGCATCGTCAAAGCCGCGTGTGCTGCCGTGTTGGGCAGCGCAGCCATGCTCGTCCAGTAACCAAGCGGACCAAGGAGAACATCATGATCAGAAAGAGAATCCGCAAGTACGACGATCCGATCCGTCATGCTGACCACCGGGTGCCGCGAACCCGGCGGGAGTTCCTCGCCCAGGGATTCATCATGGGCGGTGGCGCAATGCTGGGTGGATCGCTCATCACGCTGAACGGTCGCGCGCACGCTGCGTTGGCACCGGATCTCGCTGGACTCGTTCAGCAATGCGGGATCGCCACGCAGGGTGCAGGCAAGATCCCCTTCATCTGCTTCGACCTCGCTGGAGGCAGCAATCAGGCCGGTTCCAACGTACTGGTCGGACAGCGCGGGGGACAACTCGACTTCCTGAGCACCGCCGGTTATGAACGACAGGGGCTGCCAGGTGACATGGTGCCCCCCATCGTCAACGCACAATCCCAAACCAATGATTTCATCAACCAGCAGCTCGGGTTGGCGTTTCATTCCGACAGCGCGTTTCTCCGCGGCATGCTGACCAGGATCACCCCGGCCACAGCGGCCAACATTTCCGGCGCCGTGATTCCCGCTCGCTCCGAGAACGATACGGGGAACAATCCGCACAACCCGATGTACGGCATCGCCAAGGCTGGTGCCAACGGCTCACTGCTGACACTGATCGGGTCCGAAAACACCGATTCTGGCGGTAACTCCATGGCGCCCCAATCGATGATCGATCTGACCATCCGGCCCACCAAGGTCGATCGGCCGAGCGACGTGACCGGGCTTGTTGACGTGGGTGATCTGACGACCGTGTTATCCCAACGGGATGCCGTCGCGGTGATGGAATCGATCTATCGCATCAGCGACCGCAAGATGGGTGCGATCGATACCGACGGCAATCTGATCACCTCGGACGCCGTGCTGAAGGACCTCGTGCGTTGTGGTTACCTCAAGAGCGCCGACCTGGCAGATCGTTTTGGCAATCCATCAACACTGGATCCTGCTGGCGATCCGGAAATCGTTGGCGCCACGGGGATCTTCACGTCCGCCGAGTTTCTTGCAAACAACCAGTCCGGTGGAGAATTCCGCAAGACGGCTTCCGTGATGAAGATGGTCATCAACGGTTTTGCCGGCGCCGGCACCATCGAGATGGGTGGCTACGACTATCACGGCGGACGTCGCGCTGAAGGTGAAGTGAAAGACTTCCGCGCCGGTCAATGCATGGGCGCCTGCCTGCAGTACGCCGCTATCCGCGGCGTGCCACTCATGCTGTATCTGACTTCGGATGGCTCGCTATCGTCGAATGGTGTCATCGACAGCAGCGTCGATGGTCGTGGCAAAGGTGAGTGGACCAGCGACAACCAGCAGACTGCCGCGCCGTTCTTTCTGGTTTACAACCCGGGAGGCAGACCGGCGTTGCTGGGCGGCACGCCTGCCCAGCAGGCCATGCATCAACAGATCGGCTATATGCGCGCAGATGGATCAGTTGAAACCTCTGGAACACCGGCGGCCAATGCGGTCAACCTGCTGGCGGAGACGGTCGTACTCAACTATCTCGCGTTACACGGTCAACAGGGACAACTGGCCTCGGTACTGGGCAGCACCGGATTGCCCAGCAACCTGTGGGACAGCCTTACGGCGTTCCAGCCCATCGTCAATGGAACGATTACCAATCCGGTTTAGTAAACAGCGTAACGACCACGCCTGGCCGCAGGCGTGTGTCGTCCTGTTGGACAGACAGCGCTCGCTTTGAATCCGACGGTCACAGGATCAAGGATTGATCAGCAGCTCTCCTCGCACCGTGATCAAGGCCTGGCTGCGGATCAGCAAACCATGATCACTCAACTCCAGGTCCATTGACCCGGATCGAACCGACGATTGAACCGAGCGCATGTTTCGCTTGCCGAGTCGAACCGACCAGTACGGCGCCAGAAAGGTATGTGTGCCACCGGTGACCGGGTCTTCGTTCGATCCGCTCCATGGCCAGAAGTACCGTGAATGAAAGTCGAAGCCATCGTCAGCCGGCGCTGTCACCAGTACACCATTGATCGTTTTGTGCGA
>CAMDVY010000163.1 GCA_945878745.1 Klebsiella pneumoniae
GGGAGGTGTGCCTGAAATACTGCCGATTATTGTCGAATCAAGGTTAGCTCAATATGCTGTATGCGGAAGACTTCCATGAGTGGGACTCCACGTCCGCGCATCTGCAGTTCAACAGCTGATCACAGGATTCGTGTCATGTTTGGCGTGGATGTCAGAACAAAGAAGTGGCCAGACATAAATATCTGTCTCGATCAGATATTTCCAAGTCGCGGACGCTTTATAACGCCGTAACGCGACACACCCGCCGCTTGCCAACCTGCACCAGAACATCCGCCCCCTCTTTAATCACAACTTTTGCCTGCAGGTCGGCCACCTTGTTTTGATCCACTCGCACACCACCTTGAGTAATCAGCCGTCTGGCCTCCGAACTGGAGGACGCAAATTCCAGTTGCGAGAGAAGCGCTACCAGCTGATGCTCTCCGGCGGGCACCTGCTTCAACTCAATCTCGCTGGGCAAGGCCCCTTCTGTAAATCGTTTGCGAAATTCTTCTGCTGCTGCAGCCGCTGCATCGGCACCGTGAAAGGCCTCGACAATGGAGCGTCCCAGGCGCTCCTTGGTGTCCCGTGGGGAGTGCTTCGCGCCATCGAGCCACTCTTCATATTGCGCCTTCGGCGTCTGTGTCAGCAGCTCGAAATAGTTGGGCATGAGTTGGTCGGCGATGGACATGACCTTGCCGAACATCTCGTTCGGCGCGTCGTGCACGCCGATATAGTTGTTCTTTGATTTGCTCATCTTCTCGACACCATCCAGCCCGACCAGGATGGGCATGACCAGAACGATCTGTGGCGCCAGCTTGTAACGCGGCATGAGATCACGACCGCAGAGGTTATTGAAAGTCTGGTCCGTTCCGCCGAGCTCCACGTCGGCCTGTACCACTACCGAGTCATAGGCCTGCATGAGTGGGTAAAGGAACTCGGTGACGGCGATCTCCTGTTCTGCCGCAATGCGCGTGCGGAAGTTGTCCCGATGCAGCATCTGCTGCACGGTCATCTGTCCGGAGAGGTGCAGTACTTCGGCAAAACTGAGCTTCGCCAGCCACTCACTGTTGAAGCGCAGCTCAAGTTTGTCCGGGTCGGTGTCGAGCACCTTGCCCGCTTGCGCGACGTATGTCGCGGCATTGGTCTGAATCTGCTCTTCTGAAAGCACCGGCCGAGTCGTGTTGCGACCGGTCGGGTCACCAATACGCGCGGTGTAGTCACCGACGATCAGCACAGCCTTGTGGCCCAGATCCTGGAACTGTCGCATCTTGCGCAGCACCACCGTGTGGCCGAGGTGGATGTCCGGGGCTGTTGGGTCCAGCCCGAGCTTGACGCGCAGCCGCTTGCCGGACGCAAGGCGCGTCTTCAGATCGTCCAGTGAATAGAGGGCGGCTGCGCCGCGACCAAGAAGTTCAAGTTGTTGTGTGAGATCCATAACCATGGCGATCGTCGCCTGCTTGCGAGGGCGCGAACTTTACCCCATGGTCGATTGCAAAACACCCGGGCGAACGTAAGCTGCGGACGGGATTCACTTTACGGAACAATCGTTTGATCAGCAGACCAACTGAAATGCAAACCTTGAGAACCGCCCGGCTTGAGCTTCAGCCGCTGAATCTCGAGCACGCTGATCTGATTTTCGACCTGTTCCAGGACAACGAACTGAGTACCTTCACCAATCGAGGTGGCCCGATAACGCGAGACGAGTTTAGAGAGGGGGTCCGTTATGTCGCAGGGAGGAAATCCAATGACGGACTCCGACATTTGTTGAATTGGGAGTGCATTCACCGGTCCACGGGAGAATTGATCGGTCAGATTGAGGTCAGTATGGGTGTTGAGTCGCGGGTCTTGAACTTGGCCTATACGATTAAACGAAGTCATTGGCGTCAGGGGTATGCCAAAGAAAGCTGTGCGGCAGTCATCGAGCACATGTTCACCGTCTGGGGCGCCCGGAAGGTGGGCATAGAAATGGACGTGCGAAACGTTGCATCGGTGCGGGTCGCCGAGAGTCTCGGCGCCAGGCGGGTCGCCTTCAAACCAAAAGCAATGATGTTGAAAGGCGCATGGAGCGATGAGTACCACTACGAGATTCTGCGCCCGAACACACTGCATTGACTCTCGGCGTGATCCTCCAGGCAGGCAATCGGCTGCTTGAGGTCCAGCTCGAATTCATCCGTCGGGTTTTCAGACGCGGGAATCGCTCCGAACCACCAGCATCCGACCAAACGACGCCAGTACCACCACCTCTTCAAGCTCCACACCGCTCTGCGCAAACAGGCTCTGCCATTCTGAGAGGGTCCGCTCACGCCCGCGTGTGCCCATGAACATCTGCATATCGAAACTGGCCGAAGTCAGGTCGACTTCGCTCTCCAGGAGTACCAGCTCCATCACCACGATTGCAGCGCCAGTGTTACCCGCCGCGCGACCAACCTGCCTGAGGATCTCGACACAGGTCGCATCGTCAAAACAGTGCAGAACGGCGCTGAGCAGATACAGGTCACGCGAACTTTCGGCGACGGGCAACGGACCGGTCACGGCGTCACCGGGCACAAACGCAATTCGATCTCTGCAGACCGGATCACCGTGCAGTGCCCACCATGCCCGCGCTTGTTCAACCACCTGGGGACGCTCGACAACCAACGCGCGAAGCGTTGGATGACGCCGCAATACCGCCGCAGATTTCGCGCCCTTGCTCCCGCCGACATCAATCACACGGTCAAAGGCGCTCCAGTCAAAGGCCAAGGCGAAGCTGTCACCGCCCAAGGCCTCCACTTCATCCATCGCCTTCGAGAACAGCGCGTCGAACTCGGCGTGCGTATCCATGTAGTCGAACATCTCCTGCCCATGGCAGAGCGCAAAGGGTGGTTTTCCTTCGCGCACTCCCTGCTCCAGCGTCTCGTTCCAAGGCCGACTCATTTCAGGTGAGCTATGCATCAGCACCATGTGTCGTACACATACCGGGCTGTCCGTACACAACGGCTCAGACAGCGCATTGTTGGCCACGCGACCATCCCGGCCGATCTCAAAGACGCCCATTGCGTTAAGCATCCGCAGCAGTCGGTAAAGGGCATCAGGATCAGCGCCCAATCGCGAAGCAAGCTCTGCCGGTGTCAGGCGCTGATCGGCCAGGGCGGAAGCCAGGTCCAGCTTTGCGGCTACGTATAACGCTCGAGATTGCCAGAACGCCGATCCGATCTGCATCAACCGGAAAGGCGGCGGAGTGAGCTTGTCAGGAAGACGCTGCAATTTGCTCACCATCCCGAAAACTGATTGAAACATTCGGGTTCGCCACTTCTGTCGCTGCAGGCTCATGACGCTTGTTCGCCAGGTGACGATGCTGTCAGGCCCGCCGCGATCAAGGCACCATTGAACTGCGCCAACGCATCAAGAAAGGCTTCGTCCATGGGCGCCTCCATTTGTTCCTCGAAGATGTCCTTCAGCAGAATCGGTGTCATGGCCAAACTGACGAAACTCAGACGCAGCACATCGGCGTTGAGCGCCGCGGCCATATAACCATCCTGCTTCAATGTCTCGACACGTCGGGCACCCTGGGTACGCCCACGCTCGAGCAACTGCTGTATGAAACGGCGACCTGGTCCGCTTCGCAACGCGAGGATTTTCAGTATCAACACTGGAAATTCCGGCGTGGTGAGCATGGCGCGATAGTACAAACGCAGGTAATCCGCAAAGCCAGCTGGCGTGGCAAGCAAGTCACTGTCAAGCAAGTCCAGCATGGGCTGCATCGTGTCGCGAATCATCTCCTCAAACAGCCCGACCTTGCTGCCGAAGTAATAGCGGATCATCGAGACATTGACGCCTGCCAGGTCAGCAATGCGACGAGTGCTGACGTTATGATAGTCATCTGCAAGGAAACAGGTCTTGGCAGCATGCAAAAGACGCTGACGAACCGGTTCCGTGACGTCCAAAGGAGAATTCATCAGGCCATCATCCAGCAACAAAAGCCGACAGACCAGAAATCACGTCAATCAATAAGGCGGTCTTGATTGAAGCAGATCAGGCTTACGGCAATCCAACTCCTCAGCGGAGGCGCGTTCGATCAATCAAGATCAGAAACGCATTCGTCGACCAGATAGGAGCGCATGAAGCGCATGTCGAACACGCGCTCCTCGTCGTCGCGAATTTCCCGTTGCGCTTCCGGAGAGCTCAAGACCTTGCCACAAGCTGCCATGGTGGCCTGGTCCGGGTACCAGATTTCCAGAAACACATCGTACTCAGGGTCACGCGACTGGCCATCCCGATCGACTGTTGGATTGGTAAAGCGCCGCATATACTTGGTGGCGAAGCCTTTGAGATATTTTTCACCGATCAGGCGATGCCTCGTCTCGTAGTATTCGCGGAACTCGGGAATCGTCATGCCGGGCCTGCGTTTCATCGGCATCACCAGTTTGATCATGGTCGTTCTCCAGAGGTTTCGAGTCAGCTGAATCCAGGCTTCCGCATCGGTGATGCGGTTGTATGAAGGTGAGAAGCGAGAATAGCGAAGCCGACAGGCTGTAGCGAGACATGTCGTCTCCGGCACCGTCACTCCGTGTCTCGAATGCCAACTTTCGTTCGAACGGACTGGTCTACCTATTGATGAATCTGTCGATGGTGGTGCACTCTGCACAGCACATGTGCGGCCGTGGAAAAAGCGGTCATTCTTTCAGAAACAGTCGTTGCCTAAACATGATTGAAATCGAACACAAACGAAACACGGACCTCCCCGCCACCACAGTATGGGAGGAGATACGCCACTTCGATCGAGTACTGAAGTGGATTCCAGGAGGCGAAAAAAGCACCATCGAGGTACGTGGTGCAGGCATCGGCGCGATTCGCGACATACAGCTGGTAACCCAGGGCTATGTGCAGCATAGGCTCATCGCCTTTGATGACGCAAAGCGAACGTTTTCATACGCTCTCACTGCAGGCAAACCGATTGGCATGCAGGACTATTCCGTCGTCGCCACTGTAACGCCCATCGATGAACAACATTGTTCCATCCGTTGGTCTGGCAAGATGACGTCTGACAAGAGCTTGAACGAAGTCGAGGTCGGCCGGGCGCTGGAAGTTGCGTTGGGCAACATGACGACCGGCATCATCGCCCGGCTGAAGGGTGAACAACCCGTGTTCGTGGGGCAACCCAACGAAGACTGGCAACTGCGGCATCCGCAGGCATCGTAACGGACACCCGTTGAATCAAGCTGCGGATCGAATTGTTTTGATGTTCGCAGGCATGGAGGGGAACCTGATGACACCGCGACAAAAATCACTGCTGGTCCTGAATGGTGTTGGTCTGTTGATCAGTGCGGCGCTATCGGGGTGGCTCCACTTCTTTCAATTACTGGGCGAAATCGATTTGTGGCCCATCATCAACCACGTTCAGGTCCAGGTGCCAGGGGATTCCCGAGCCTGGATCATGGCGCACATGGAAGGCATCACCAATGGCCTCTTGCTGATGGTGATTGCATCAATTTCCAGTTGGCTGACCCTGACTGCGCGTCAATTCAACTGGCTGTTTTACTCATCCCTGACGTTCGGCTGGTTGTTTACACTACCGGCCATCGCCAACGCGTGGTGGGGAACACGGGGTCTTGCCTTTGGCGGTGGTCCATTTGGTGACAGCGTGACCAACAACGTCATCTATCTCTTTGGCTGGCCAGCCGTGGTTGGCGTGCATATCGCGTTTGCGCTGCTGGCCAGGGGCGCCTGGAAACACTATCGACAACTTCCTGAGGCATAACGCATGTCACACGCCATCCCGGTGCGCAAAATCCCCTTCGACTTTTCGGTCCGAGTTCCTGCTGTATGGCATCCCCAGCAACGAGAGTGGAGCCACATGGTCAACGGCGCGTCGCTCGCCATGCCTTACCTCGAGCCGTTTCTGAATCGGACCCTGCGTGAGGCCCTGGCCCACGTCACTGATCCGGATCTGCGTCAGGACATCGATGGCTTCATCCGCCAGGAAGCGCAACACTACGGCAACCATCGACGCTACAACGAAGGACTTAAGGCGAAGGGTTATCCTGAACTCACCGCCGTCGAAGCGACTTTCGAAGCGGACTACACCGCACTGGAAAAAGGTTCGCTCGAGTGGCGCCTGGCGTACTGTGCGGGTTTTGAAACCATGACCATGGGCATTACCGAGTGGCTCATCGAAGAGCGAGATGAGCTCTTCAAGGGTGCAGACCCAACTGTCACCTCGCTGGTGCTTTGGCACATGGTGGAAGAAACGGAGCACAAGTCGGTGGCTTTCGACGTCTTCCAGGCTGTATCAGGACGTTATTGGCTGCGGGTTGCGGGTCTGCTGCATGGTTCCCTGCACGTGGGATTTATGTCGCGGCGGGCCTACAAGGCCATGCTCAAGAAAGACGGACTATGGCGCAACGTCCGAAGTCGCCTTCGCCTCTGGAAGATGGTGGTGCGCTTCTTCCACAAAGCCGGATTTGCGATGTTGCAAGCACTACGGCCGGATTATCACCCGGACAAGGTTGGTGATCCCGCCTGGATTGCCCAGTGGCGACAGGCCTACGCGGGCCATGCAGCAGATTTCGTGCCGTTACTCAATACGTCCGGAAAGACCATACGGCCCGAGTTCGAATAGTCGCCTCACTGTCTGCCGTGGCAGGCCATTTCGCCGGGTCAGTGTGGGAATCGCAGAACAAGTCACCGAAGCGACCTGTTCTGCGCGCAGTTGGCTAAAGCAGTTATGACGACGCTTCGATATCCAGCGGGCGGTAGTAATCTTTACCCTGAGCCATATACTCGCCTCTCATCTTCATGAAACTGGCGCCGCCGGACCCTTCTTCCGTGAGCGTGAGATTCTGACGGAAGAAGTTGATGCTATCCGGGTTCAGCGTACGTGCCATCTCCCAGTAGTGCTCGGCCTTATCCTTCACACCGTGGGCTCTGAACAGATTACCGAGTCGAAACGCAGCATC